>JBOGMI010000223.1:0-3533 GCA_050746645.1 Bryobacteraceae bacterium
ATTGCGGCCACCCAGAACCCAAGCACGATGCAGAAAATAGGTATTGCCAAAGTGAGAGTGATCGATATAAACCCGGGGAACAAGTTTCTTGTCGGAGCAAGAATTACTGCATGCCGGGAGATACGGCTATGGGAGCGCGCTTCGACGTGCATGACGCCACCCGGACGGGCTCCGGCGAGTTCGTCTCCGAGAATGCCGTACCCCAATACTGGATGGCCGTTGATTCGGAGAAGAGTGTCGCCCGAACGCAGGCCGGCACGGAAAGCATTTGGCTGCACGCAACAGATTTCAGGGGTGGTTTGATCGGCCGGCACAAGGAACGGCCATTGCGCTCGTCCGCTCCCGCCAAACCACTGCGGAAAGCGCTCAACCATTGTGCGGCCCTGATAAGCAGCCGCGGCCAGGAACACGACGACCAGGGCAACGTACTGCCAGACCGGTCGGTTCCGCGCGGCTCGCTCCATTTGTGACGAGTTTATCTGGTTTCGGAGGGCGGGGTTCACCCCGCGCGGGGCTTCAGCCCCGCTCTTCCTTGGTCCGGTACGCACTGGTCATGGCGTGAACAGAACAGGTGTGCTGCCGCGTCTGGCCACATTCATTCTTTGCACGCTGACGGTGCTCGAAGCTGGTTGCAATGTTCGGCCGGTCAGCAGGGCCGGAGAACCGAAAACGTCGCCGCAAACCAGCTCCGGCGGCGCTTGCGCCAGCGCTGGGCTAGCGATACTCGCATACACGCGCCCGTATAGAGCCAGGCCGCCGTATCGCAAAAGCTCTCGCAAACGTAGTCGCGCCAGTGCTCGCGCGCAGAGCACGGCCTCGCCGGGCGCAGCCGTGCTTTGCTGATGGCGGACGATTCCCCCAAGGTGCCCTGGGCTCGGCAGGTGAATTCGCGCTTCAGCAGCCGCGCAAATTCGGCGCGCTTGGCGTTTCCGAGCCGCGCCCAGACAAAATGGAAGATTTCGTGAACGGCAAAAAAGCGGAGTTGCGGCGGATCTTTCAAAAGGCTCGCGTCGAAAACGACTCGCCGCTGCCGGATGAAGCTGACGGCATAGACCTCCGTGCCACGGCCCGAAGCGCGCGAGATCAGCTTGCCGCGATGCGCGGTCAGGTTACGGCGGAAGGAGGCAAAAATCGGGAGCCCGCTCAGGCGCGGCAACCGCACCGGAGCACGGCCCCATTCGCTAATGCGCAGCCGGCGGCTTGGCCAGGGTGCCCGGAACCGGAGCCTGGTGAGCCCTAGTCCCGCTCCCCCCCGGGTGGGCGAGCGACGGGGTGTTCGATTTGGCTGTGTTGAAAAACGCAGCATCCTTCACCTCAAGCTTGTATTGAGCATATATCTGCTGCATGATGATCTGCGCCCGCACCTTGCTGAACGGAAGCTTGCTGCGGCTGCGTACCTTGAAGATATAAAACCCGCCCCGGACCTGCACCGGTTCGGAAAGTTCGCCCGGCTGCAGGGCCGCGACCGCTGTTTTGATCGTCGCCGGCAGGTTGGGTGAATTGAGATCGATGGTTCCCAGATCGCCTCCCTTGGGAGCCGATTCCGGATTGTTGGACTCGGTCCGCGCCAGGGTCTCGAACTTGGCGCCCGTCTTGAGCTTCTTTTCGATCACATTCGCCTTGGCGCGCGCCTGCTGTTCCGTGCGGACAGTCTTTCCCGGTTGGCTCGGCGTTCCCGGAGGCGAGAAACCGATCAGAATACCGCTCAGCTTGACCTGTACGAACTCGTCGGTGTGCTGATCGTAATATTGCTGGGCGCCTTTGGCCCGCGGACTATTCGCCGCCGTCAGATGCTGCAAATAAGCCTGCGCGAGGAGCCGCTCGCGCGTGAAGGCAATGTCTTCTTTCCAGGGCGATTGGTTCTGCAAGTTCGCCTCCTCAGCCTTGCTGGAAAAATGGTGGAGGATGTAGATCTGGTCCAACACGCGCGCCAGGTTGCCCGCGCGCGCCCGCTGGTTGGCGGGAAGTTGGTCCAGCAGGTCGGCCGCCTCCTTTGCCGTAACCGGCTGTCCGTCCACGGTGGCCACCACCCGCGTCGGTTCCTGCTGCGCCACTTTTTCGGGACCCTGAGCTTGGGAACCGCCAGGGGCGGCAGGAGCCGCTTTCTGCGCCGCCAGCAGCGATGCGCCGGAAAAGGCCAAAAGCACAAAAATCCTACTACGTTTCATTCAGGATTCTCTAAATCTAGCACGGGCGCGGGTCTGGCCGCACGGCTTACCACTCGACTTTAGCTCGCTTCAGCCCCGAACCGGCCTGGGTTTCCTTCCCGCTGCTCACCAGGATATTATTGACCACCCGCCGCGCGCCCGCCGATTTGGCCATCCGAGTGGCCTCCCCTTTGTGCTGCGCCACGTGGGCAACCCCCTCCCAGGTCACCACCCCGTTCTGCACCCGAAAGCGGAAACCGTCCTTTCCGATCTTTGACTTGGCGAGTTTTGCGCGCAGCGTGGTCGCGATCTGCGCGTCGCTCCTTGGACCCTTCGGCCGCGTTTTAGCCGAACGGTGCTCCCGCCTATGATCCGGGCTGCCGCTGACCACAATCCGATTGATGACCTTTCGCGCGCCGGCCGAATTGGCCATGCGAGTGGCCGCTCCCTTATGCTGCGGCACGTGCGTGACCCCTTCCCAGGTCACCACTCCGTCTTGGACCCGGAAACGAAAACCCTCTTTCGCTTCCTTCGACTTAGAGAGTTTCGCGTGCAGCGCGGCCGCGATCTGCGCGTCGTTCCTCGACGAAGCATGTGTGGCGGCAGCCGGCGCGGCCGGCATCAGGAGTCCGATCGCGATTGCGAAAGCGGCTAACAGCTTGGCGAAATAGAGGCGCATATTGCTTTCCGATCCGGAAAAGGAGTGGCGAACAGGCACTGCAATTCGCTTGGAAATTAAAGCCCTACCGGTTCATCACGGCTTCAGATTCGCATCGAAAAAAGCGGTCATGGCCTGGTACAGCGGCTTCCGCAGCGGGCCGAATACCCCGTGCGTCTTTTCCGGATAGAGCAGCAGGCAATAGGGCTTATCCGCTCTCTCCAGCGCATCTACCATCTGCATGGTGTTTTGAAATAACACGTTATCGTCTTCGAAGTTATGTACGATGAGCAGTTTGCCTTGAAGCTTCGCTGCCAGTTTGACGTCCGAACTCTCTTCATAACCCTTCGCGTTCCTGGCCGGCAAACCCATATAGCGCTCGGTGTAAATGGTGTCGTAGTTGTGCCAGTCGGTTACGGGCGCGCCCGCCACGCCCACCTTGAAGAGGTCCGGCGCCAGCAGCATACAGCGAATCGTCATGTATCCTCCATAGCTCCAGCCGGTGATGCCGATGCGCTTGGGATCGACAAATCCCATCGAAATCAAATGCTCCACTCCCAGCCGCTGATCCGTTACTTCTTGCTTTCCCAGATCGTGATAAACCACGGCTTCAAACGCATGACCGCGGCCGTAGGTGCCGCGATTGTCCAGGTGCCAAACGACGTATCCATGATGCGCCAACACCTGGTCCCAATCGATGCCATACCATTGGTTGCGAACCGTCTGGA
>JBOGMI010000224.1:0-5142 GCA_050746645.1 Bryobacteraceae bacterium
CGCCCCTTGACCGACGGAGGCATCTTGTATTTCGCGACGAGTTTCAAAGGGGCAGCGGCCGGCGCGGCGAGCGCGAATACCGCCAGGGTCAAAGCCGATAGGAGGAGTTTCATTTCCGAGTCTTCAATTCAAGTATGTTCTCCAATTCTGAAGAATTCCTGAATCCATCCGGCCTTGCCCTTCCGGGCAAGCGCATCCGGAACATATCAAATCAATTGTGCTGTTGAGGCTCCGCTGAACCTCGGTGGTCTTGAGCAGTCAGCGCGTGGCGATGGCAGACGCGTCGTATAACGTGGCGAAGAAGAAAGTGGAAGCGGCGGCGAATCCGCTGGTAGAGAACGGGCAGAAGCTGGCGCCGAGCGTGACACGAGTGTTCCGCAGAAGCAGACCGATGTATGTCTATTTGCAGGCGTATGAGCAGGGTGTTGCGACGGCGCAGCCGCTGGTGGCGTTTGTGGGGCTTTACAACGGGCGAACGAAGGTCTATGAGACTCCGCCCGTGGGGATCGCGAAGGGCGAGAGCAACGAGTTACGGACGATGCCGTTGCAGATGAAGGTGCCTTTGCACGATGTGCCGCCGGGAGAGTACGATTGCCAGGTGAGCGTGCTGGACCAGGCGAGCGCCAAGACGGCGTTCTGGCGTGCTCCGGTGGTGGTTCTGCGGTAAGTGGAAGAAGATTTCGATTCGGCGGATGAGTGTCGAGGATGCGGCGGTGGTTCGAGGGCTTCGCGGATCATGCGCTGCTGGCGGCCTGTGCGGGAGAGGCGTGGTGGGGAGCAACGCAGCGGAGCCGACGAATTGGGGCATTGCAGCAGGGTGCGACGGTGCTGGCGGCAAGCGATTCCGAAGGGCTCCCCGGGGGCGAGACTGTATAGGCGCAGGTGGCCGGACTGCGCGGATGCGTGGAGAGGTTCGAGCTGTTTGCCGATGAGGGGGAGTCATGCCGCTGTTAAGATGGGGACGAGTGGAGAGCGAAAACGAAGTTGCAGCGCAGTAAGCCGTTCGACAACCAACATCGGCCCGTTACATTGACGGCACAGCCAGACGGCGCGTTGAGGGCGGTCGTGCTCTGCAGGTACCGAGGTTGATTTTTTAGCTGCTGTGCCGAGCAGGCGAAAGCAGATGGGGAGAAAGGTAGATCGGTTCCGTGTGTAAGACAATCTCCAAAACGCGCTGCACAACACGGTCACAGCGTGCTCCCATAAACTGAAATGCGCGGGAACTGCTCGCGCCCGCTCGCGTATAGAGTTCATTTCGGAGCATTTGGCGCGCGCGAAGTAAGCGAATTTTTACAGTCTCTTCGGTCAAATCAAGGCAGGCGGCCGTTTCGCTCGTGCTCATGTTCTCAATTTGCCGAAGCACAAAAACACAGCGGTACGGGTCGGGTAACGCGTCAATGGCCAACTGCAGGAAACCCATTGCCTCCTGGCTCAGGAGCTGTTGCTCCGGATCCGGAGAGGAGGATTTTACCGATTCCACGACATCATTTCCTTTGCCCGGACTTGCCGGGAACTCCAGAACTCGCTTCCGTTTTCGGAGGCGGCGGGAGGCTTCGTAGACGGCGATTTTTGCCAGCCAGGTTGAGAACTGCGCTCTGCCGTCAAATTGATGAAGGAAGGAATACGCGCGGACATACGCCTCCTGCATGACATCTTCGGCTTCATCATCATCCTTAAGAATGCTGCGGGCGATACGGAAAAGCCGCTGGTTGTAGCGGCGCATAAGAACCTCATACAGCGCTGTATCGCCACTTCTTATCCGAGCGACAATTTCCTGGTCCGACAGCGGCGGAGTCGGAGAAGAGGTTATGCGGAGAGCGGCATTTGTTCCCACTGCCTACAGAGTCCGTTTCTGTAAAAAGGTTACACCCCAGCACGGGACATTCTGTAACCAAACATCGACGAAATACTCTGTAAAGGTGCCGGCAGATGCGTGATATGCGGCCGGCGATGAAGGCATCTAGAGCCGAAAGGAAACAACCATGAACAGAACAATCATTTTAGCCTTGGCCGCGGCGGTCGGAGCAAGTTCCGGTCTGGCCGCTGACCACACTTGGACAGGAAAGATTAGCGACAGCATGTGCGGCGCAAGGCATCAGGCCGCCGTACACGGGGCGCAAAAGATTTCCGACCGACAATGCACGCTGGGATGCGTAAAAAATGGTGCCAAATACGTTTTTGTACACAGGGGCAAGGTCTATAACATCGAAAATCAGGATTACGCTGCTCTCAAGGATCACGCCGGCGAGACAGTGCGGCTCACCGGAGACGTGAACGGTAATCGTATCAAGGTATCTAATTTAGAAGCTGTTTCACACGGGCATGGCGGGTAACAGCAGCAGTTTTTAAAAAAGTTACTAAATCAGAACACACGCCGAGCTGCGATCACTTCCGATTGTGCTCGGCGTGGAATCGGTCCGGTTTTACAGAATATTTACACGCTGTGCGCGAAAGCTCTGTATGAGAGGCGCACACTCAGGTCTGGACCGATTCGGAACGGATCGAGGGAGGGAAATGAAATGAAAAATCCTATTACGATGGCGGCATGCGCTTTGGTTGCGCTCGCTGCTGGAGCCGCCGGAGACTCTCTGAACGGGTATACCCAGACCAACTTGGTTTCCGATTTGCCGGGAGTCGCGGCGCACCAGGACCCCGATTTGGTAAACCCGTGGGGCATCGTTGCCGGTCCTTCAACTCCATTCTGGGTTAGCGACAACGGAGCGGGCCTGGCAACGTTGTACAGCGGGACCGGCACCAAACTCGGGCTGGTGGTTACGGTGCCGGCGCCGTCCGGTTCTACCGGGCCGAGCGCGCCGACCGGAGTGGTTTTCAACTCAAGCCCGAGCTTCGGGGGAGTGCGTTTTATTTTCGATACGGAAGACGGAACTGTTTCCGCGTGGGCTTCAGGCACAAGTGCGATTTTGCAAGCAACATCGCCGGCTGGATCCGTATACAAAGGTCTCGCCACTGGTAACAACGGATCGGCAGATCTCCTGTATGCGGCGAATTTCGGGCTCGGCCGGGTGGATGTATTCGATTCGAATTTCCACGCCACAACTGCTTCCGGCGGCTTCCACGACCCAAATCTTCCGACCGGATATGCGCCGTTTGACATCCAGAATATCGGCGGAAAGCTCTATGTGACCTATGCTTTGCAGGATGCCGCCAAGAAAGACGACGTTGCCGGGCCTGGACACGGATTTGTTGACGTGTACGACCTGAATGGGAATTTTGTAAACCGGCTGGCATCGCAGGGGGCGTTGAATTCTCCTTGGGGCCTGGCCGTTGCGCCGTCTGGATTTGGCGCGTTCTCGGGGGACCTCCTCGTGGGCAATTTTGGCGACGGAATGATCAACGCCTTTGATTCGGATACGGGCAGCTTTTTGGGTACGCTCGACTATCCGGACGGTACGCCGGTCGCGATCGACGGCTTGTGGGGCCTCGGCTTCGGCAATGGAGCACAGGGCCAATCGCGGAACGCGCTCTACTTCACGGCAGGTATTGCTGGCCCCGATCAGATCGAGGATCACGGCTTGTTTGGTTCGCTGTCTGTGGTCACTCCTGAGCCGGAATCCCTGATCCTGGCGGCTGTAGGCTTGGCGATGTGCCTCTTTGTCCTTCGGCGGCGTCATTGCTAAGCAAAATTCACGGGTTTTGCTCGTCTTATAGAGATCAGCGGCAACTGCTGTAGGTCACTGACTCTCCTCCATTTGGGCGCAACCGGCCAGGTTGCGCCCGCTTTTTTGAGACGCTGAATTTCCGCTTCCGCAGGCGTTGCGTAATCCGGCACTCCGTCGGGCTACAGGTTTTCCATCCTCCGCCGATGAGTAACCAGGAAGCGTGTGGCGTCGTGAGCAATCAACCCCGCTGTGTTGTTCTTCTGCTTTGTGCGGCTTCATGCAATGCGATTGCTGGGGGGATCTCCGGCAAAATCACGATCCAGAGAAAGCTGGTTCGGGAGACCGTGGCGGCGGTTTACAACCTTCGCGGCGTCGCAATTCCCGACGGCCATGCCGCGCGCCGGGAGACGAATGAATTTGACAGAGTCGCGGTGTGGCTCGAATCGAAGCTGGATCCGGCGGCTCCTCCCGCGACGGCCACGATGCGGCAGCGAGATCGGCAATTTGATCCGCCTCTGGTGATTGTCCCATCCGGCTCGACTGTCAACTTTCCCAATCTGGACCCGATTTTCCACAACATCTTTTCGTTCTCCCGGGCACAGTCGTTCGATCTTGGATATTACCCGCAGGGCCACACCCGCAGCGTGAAGTTCCCTCGTCCCGGCATTGTGCAGGTCTATTGCCACATCCACCCGAGCATGTATGCCGTGATTATCGTTACCTCCAGTCCGTGGGCCGAAACCCCGCGCCCCGACGGAACATTTTCCTGGACCTCGATACCTCCGGGGAAATACACGCTGAACGTGTGGCAAAAGTCAGCCGGACGGTTGCGATGGCCTGTCGTAGTTCCGGCGTCCGGCATGCTCCACGTCCATATTTCTCTTCCGGAGGAGGCCTCAGACAAGTAGCGATGGAACGGCTCTCCTTAACAACTCGGGCTTTCTTGTTCTCCGTATTGCCCGTCTGCCTGGCGCTGGCAGCGAGCTTCCTCGCGCTCCATGCGGCCGTTCACCAAAGGATCAGGAAGGGGCTTCGTGAATCGCTACAGGCCTCCAATTCTCTGTTGAATCGTGCAAGCTCCGACTATCGGCGGCGTACTATACAGCCGCGCATAACTACAGGGACATTACTATTCGCGAAATGTGCGATTTTGCTGCACTTTGACGCCACATGATGTCCCGGTCATAACGCGCGGCTGTATAGCAAGCTGATCGCCAAACTGACCGATAGCGCCGGTTTGAAAGCTGCGGTAGGACTCTTGTCGGAGATCCACGGAGATCCCTCCGTCGCGGCTCAGGTTCGCAGAACGATTGCGGTTCAGTTGCGCGAGTTGCAGGCTTCGTCCGCTTATGATTTCCTCGCAATTTCTAATGTGCACGGCGAGACGATTGCTGCGATCGTTTTTCCTCAGGGCCGCGAGATCGCTTCCATGCCCGACCTGCCCTTGCACGCAGGGCTTGAAGAGATCGGGGGCATTCTGTACGAGCTGCAAATGGTGCCGGTCGAGATTGCCGGAGAGCCG
>JBOGMI010000225.1:0-1947 GCA_050746645.1 Bryobacteraceae bacterium
ATTCAACCGTATCTGAACGAACTGCGTAGCGCGAGCAAGGAGCCGGAATTCTGCAAACACATCGAGGCGGTCGTGATGGCCGCGCCCGATGCTGAAGCAATGCTCGCACGCCGTCGTGAGGCAATCCTTGCTGCCGCTAAGGCTCGTGTAAAACAACAGACGGAAGTCGCGAAGTGACAGATCTCTCGAACACACGGCTCCGCTACTCTTGCTGGCTTTGTTTCTTCTGAGGTTAAACAGGCTAGAGACCCAGTTCGCTCAAGCTGGCGTGATCGTCCGACTGTCGGGGCTGCCGCGACGTAAATCCCGCAGGCGCGGAGTGTGGCAGAATGCTCTCTCTGGATGGTTGCCGCGCGGAGAGTCGTGATTACCGGCCCGCCGCCGGTTCAGATTCTCGATGTGGCAGGTCCGCTCGAGGTCTTTTCGAAGGCGGAGGGCTACGACGTAACCATCGGGACGCCGGTCCGGAACGCACGCTGCAAACCCGTCGGCGAGTTGCGCTCACGGACGCCGTGCCAATCCGCGAGATCCATGGCCTGATCGATACCGGGCGGCATATTTCAAAACGGATATCATCAAGGCGTTCATACGATGGCATCAAGCATAAGCCCGAGACGACGTTCGGCAACGTCAAAGCAGATGTCTTAGCGGACAAAGACCCCAGCTTCCAGGGAGAAAACTTCTGCCGGATGATCCGCCGTTCAGCGTGGAGCGGCTGAGGTAAACAAACGTGCCACAGCATACTGACAACACTGTCGGTGGCCTGGGTCATTGCCAAGTGACCATAATTCTGGAGTCACAAGGATATGACAATGTCGTTTACTTTAGGGCCTTGTGGGCGTTAGCCGGTCAGGTCGCTTACGCTCCCCGCTCAGTTTCTACGGTTTCGGGCAGAGAAACGCAATCCAGATCCAACGGCCGTTTCGACGACATTCTTGTTGACGCTTAGCGTCCTGTTCCGAAGTTTCTATAGCGAAGCCACAAGCAAAAGCAGACGGGCAAAACAGGGGACAGGCAACGAATTTCCGCCTCGTGATTCGGCCCGTTTTTCAGAAGGCTTGTCGTGCGGAAATTCGACGCCTATCCCCCGTTTTGCACACCTTCGCGAACAGGTATCGTAAACAAACGCCGCAGCCAGAGACGTTTTCTTATGGCGCAGAATCGCCCGCGTTGCAAATCTCGCGTGGCGGGAGATGCTGTCGAGAAAATGCCAGAGCCATGTTCGCATGGCTACCGCCTTACCCGCCCGCGTAGCGCTTCAAAATGTTCGGCAGGTTCTGCGAGAAAACCGAGCGCGCCACCACCAGATCGGCGCCCTTGTCCGTCGCCGCCTGTTTTAGGTCTGCCTGCACGTGCGAAACGAAAGCAATCAAATGCACCTTGCTGGTTTCGCTATCCGCCTTGCACTGCTCGATCAGCTCCAGCGGCTCCGCGGCCGCGCTATTCAGGTCGATAATCACGGCGACCGGCTGGTTCTTCGCTTGCACGAGCGCATCTTCCTTCGTTTTGACAAATACCGCATCGAGCCCCGCGCGTTTTGCGGCTTCTTGAATCTTTACGGTAAACATCAGGTCGCTTAAAACCCCGACCACTTTTTTTCGTTGGTTCTGCATTGCTAAAATCCCCTCCCTCACGGTCGGGGTTCTGAAGAAAACCGATTCTACCGCGCTGGCCTATCATCGAATGAGAACATGAGCGCTCTCCTCCAGCCAACAGCCGAGACCAATCCTCTGCAGGACCCTCTGCGGTTTGCCCGCCGCGTGCCTCCGTGCGCCATCGTCATCTTCGGCGCCAGCGGCGATCTGTCCAAACGCAAACTGCTGCCCGCGCTCTACCGCCTCTTTTACGAACGCCGCATTTCTCCCAGTTTCGCTGTGATCGGCAGCTCGCGCACCAAGCTCTCCCACGACCAGTTCCGCGAAAAAATGCGCGAGTCGGTCAAGCAGT
>JBOGMI010000226.1:0-1890 GCA_050746645.1 Bryobacteraceae bacterium
GTGCCGACCCTCGAACAGCTCCTCCAAACCCAGGAACCTGGCCATCGCGCCGCCCTCAAATCCACCGGATAGGCCGGAGGATAGGGCAGCGAGCAAATTGCACCGGAACCGAAAGGGCCGTACCGGCGCTGGCCATAGCCCGCGATCTGGTCGGACGCTTCCACATGCAGCTTCGGTCAAGGCTTCGGTGCCGATTCACACTCCGCAACCGTTATCTGTCCCGACCTTCGTTCACGTCCGTAAGCTGGTCACTGCGGAGCGGCATTGCTCCCGGACTCACGCCCTGATCGGAACTGAGGGCTCGCGGCGGAATAAACGAATCGCGCTGGCCTGAGCAAAGCAAGAATAGAATCCTGAATTTGCTAGGTGCGACGCGAGATGCGGTGGCTACCCTGGCGGGGTGATCGACATTGCCGACATTCGTGGGCGCTGGCGCAAGACCGTGACCTTCCTCGATGAGCGCGGACGGCGGTTGTTCGTCGCCAACGAAGCGCTGGCGCAAGGCCATGGCGGTGTCACGGCGACGTCGATAGCGACCGGTCTGGCCCGCAGCACGATCGACCGCGGGATAGGGGAACTGAAGTCCGCCCGCAACGACCTGGGCAGCCGACTGCGGCGGCCGGGTGCGGGACGCAAGAGTGCGGTGACGAAGCAACCTGAGCTGCCGGCGGCGCTGGAGAAGTTGATCGAGGACGCCATTCGCGGCGATCCCGCCTCGCCACTGCGCTGGGTCAGCCGCAGCCAGCGCCACCTCGTCAAGGAGCTGACCGCGCGAGGCTTCAAGGTCAGCCAGCGTGTGGTCGGCAAGCTGCTGCGCGAACTCCACTACAGTTGCCAAGCCAATCGCAAGACGCGGGAGGGGAGCAACAACCCGGACCGCAATGCCCAGTTCGAACACGTCAATGCGACGGTGCGGGCAGCGATCGCCGCGGGCGAGCCGGCGATCTCGGTGGACACAAAAAAGAAGGAACTGGTTGGGGATTTCAAGAACAACGGCCGCGAACTGCGTCCCCGAGGTGATCCCGAACCGGTGCGGGTGCACGACTTCAAGATCCCGGACCTCGGCAAGGTAGCACCCTATGGCGTCTACGACATCGCCGCCAACCACGGCTGGGTCA
Source organism: Bryobacteraceae bacterium (assembly GCA_050746645.1). Classification (GTDB taxonomy): domain Bacteria; phylum Acidobacteriota; class Terriglobia; order Bryobacterales; family Bryobacteraceae; genus Bog-105. The sequence goes on from JBOGMI010000226.1 coordinate 1,119, forward strand.
GTGTCGGCATCAGCGCCGACACCGGAGCCTTCGCCGTCGAGAGCATCCGGCGCTGGTGGTACAAGCTCGGCAAGGCGCGCTATCCCAATGCGACGAGGCTGACGATCACCGCCGATTGCGGCGGCAGCAATTGGCCGCAGGTGAAGCTATGGAAGCGCGACCTGCAGCGCCTCGCCAATGAGACGGGTCTGAAGATCACGGTCTCCCATCTGCCGCCCGGCACCAGCAAGTGGAACCGCATCGAGCACCGGCTGTTTGCCTTCATCACCATGAGCTGGCGCGGCAAGCCACTGGTGAGCCACCAGGTGATCGTGCAATTGATCGGGGCCACCACCACCGAGAAGGGCCTCAAGGTCTGTTGCGAGATTGATGGCAATCTCTACCCGAAGGGGGTGAAGGTATCCGACGAAGAGATCCGGGCGATCAACATCACGCGGGATGAATTCCGCGGCGAGTGGAATTACACGATTGCCCCAAATCAACAACCACCGTGAAGCACTTATTTGGCCTCAGGTCCTAAGGGCGCGCGTGGACCAGGCGACGGCCGCATGGGGAGCGTTCACGTCACGACCGAGCACGATCCCGTGATAGCGGCCGCAGTCGCCCCAGTTCCCGCCATACGACACACCGCTGCGTCCGCCGAGGAACGCCAGCGCGGCGCGTTGGTTTTGCACAGGCGGGGCGAACGGGATGCCGCGTTCCCGCAGTGCTGCCTGGACGTCCACCGGCCATCCTGGGAGCGTCTTGCCATCGGCCAGGGACAGTCCGAACA
>JBOGMI010000227.1:0-1007 GCA_050746645.1 Bryobacteraceae bacterium
CCCCGGGAGGTCGCGCTGGCGTTTGCGCACGAGGCCGCGCACGATTTCGAAGGCGCTTTCTGGCTGAACTGCGCCCATCGGAGCCGCGCCGGCATCGTCGGCGATGCGGCGCATGCGCTGGGAATGAAGCTGCGCGGTCCGCTCCAGGAAGACGTTTGCAAGCTCGGCGAATTTTGCTCCCGCCGCCGCATCCTGCTCGTCTTCGAGTATGCCGCGCCCGGCGATATCGAATGGGCGTTACCAGGAGGAAAAGCTTCGTTCCTGTTCGTTGCCGGCGATGCGCTCCCGCCGCCTCGTTCTCTGGTGGAGACACTGGCGTTGTTCACACGCTGGCACCAGGATCCGCGCCCCTGCCTGCACGCTTTGGGAGATGCGCAAGCCCACGTCCGCCGTCTGTCGGATTACTCCGAGGACGATTGGCGCTCGGCGCTTTCCTTGGCCCGCGCCGCGGTTTCTCTGTTGAAGCATACCGGCCGGCTTGCGGAAGCCTGCGAACTCCTGGAAATGGCGATCCCGGCTCTCCGCGCCCGCAACTGCCCGTTTCAAGCCGCCGAATGGGAGGCGGAAAAGCACTGGATTTTAGAAGAATGGGGCTCGGTGGCGCCCGCACCGGGGCGGCCTGAGCCGGCCAGCCGCGCGGAGCAGTTGACCCTGTTCGGCTAATTGCATGGCTGTCCCGATAATGGAATTCCGCTTGCGTTGGTACTACAAGAATTGGTAGTACTTGTGGTACGGGATGCGCTAAGTTGTTAAGCTTGCGCGAGTTCCTGCCGATGAGAGCTTTGGCGCTAAAATTGCGAGTGTTCAACGCATAACAGTGTGCGCACTGGGGGGATTATGGTGTGCGGAACAGGACAAACAATGGGATTGAAACGAATGCGGCTCTGCATCACGGCAACAGTGCTTCTGCTGCTGGGCGGGCAGGTTTACGCGCAACAGCTAACGGCTCAGATTAAGGGCACGGTAACCGATGCGACCGGGGCCGTCGTGCCCGGGGCGCAGGTGAC
>JBOGMI010000228.1:0-4690 GCA_050746645.1 Bryobacteraceae bacterium
CGTGCGCAGAACCACTGCTTTTCGCTCCAGCCGAAAACTCCCGAGCAGGTCAAAAACGGCGACATCCCCGTCGAGGTCGAGCTTCAACCCCTCGAACTTTACATGCGCTACCACGCCGCGCACGACCGTGCCTATCAGCGCGCCTCCGCCGAGTTTCAGAAACGCAAGAAAGCACGGCAGTTAGCCGAAATTGGCTTTGCTTCGCAAAAACACACTGAGGCCGAAGAATCCCGCAAAGCCGAGAAGCACGCCGTCCAGATCGCCACCGCCAATCTCCGCAAACAACGCGAAGAAATGATGCTTGGCGACGCCATCGCCAAAATGTTGCCTCCCGATTTCGATCTTTCTTCTCTCGATCAAGCCTTTTCCGCCGCCGCTTCGCCCTACCGTCCCTGCGCCGTCCAACAGGACCCCGACCGTGAGAGAGGGGCACGCCACTAGAAACTGAAGCAATTAGAATCGGAGTTGCCATGCCAAGGGCGGCAGCACTCATCCATCTGGAGTTTGAAGACCTGGGAACGCTCGGGGGAAATGTGGACGGAGGCAGTAAAATCTGAAAGACGTCTCTAAGATCATTCCGCCTCCGTCCACGTTTGCCCAAAACTCAACTTTCAGCCTGAACCGGCACATGGGTACCAAGCCGCCAGAAATTACCAGGTCAGATCAATTTGCTTTGTCTGCTTGACAATTTTGAAATTCTGCGTTGCCTTGTCGAGTTCCACGACGTCGTCGGTGGCCGTTGGCGGCGGAATTGTAGCCGGAACTGCGGGCTGATGCTGCGACGGATAGCAAGTCACAATAATCAGATCGTCAGTGGCGTCTTTCTTCACAACCAGAACCGCTCTCTTCATATCGATTTTCTTATATGTCGCGCCTGATGTTTCCACCTTTGGCTGCGAACCGGCCGTATTTACGGTAACCGCTGTCGGCGAGCGCTCCACTATTTTGAGCGGCGCGGTAGCCTTATTTTTCGCGAAAGCGGTCTCAACGGCGGTCACGGCAGAGGCAGAGAAGACGGCAATATAGGCACCCGCCGGCTTGCCTTCCACCTCGGTGAGCGCCACCAACCCAGCATCGCTCAAAAGCACGGCCGTGGTCGACATGACAAGCACCTCCGAATCCTCGAACATGGAATGCGCTTCCATGGCCTGGAACATCGGATGAATTCTGGCGGTCGTCTCCTTCACTCCGAGATCTTTGACGAGAGTAGCGCCCGCGGGTAAGACGGCTTTATCTGTCTTGCTACTCAAAGGAAAGTCTTTAGAGGTCGGCTTCGGAGCGCCCACTTCTTTATATACAAGCTTTTGGCTGTAGCTTGTTTGGGTCTTTTCAGCAATTTCAGTCATTCCCCGCTTGAGATAAGTGTCGTTTGTAGCCAGCTTTGTCTGGTCTACATAGAATTCGTAAGGCTTGAATGTTACAGGATCTGTTTTTACAGCGGGATCGAATACCGCTGAATCATACGGATTGGAACCCTTTGGGTTGAGATGCACTTCGGGATTTTCCCAAAATGTCTTGCGCGAGGCCGCGAGCGCACTGACATCGACGCCGGATGGAGCTTGAAAAGCGGTCGTCTTGATCTTGGTCACATCAACATGGAACGGATCAAGCGAGTGGATATGAGCATGCGAAACCTCGTCCGCGGTGGGCTGCTCAGCGAGAAGCTGAGCTCCGGTGGAACACGTAAAAGAATTGGCTTTTAAGGCCTTCAGCACGTCGGGCAATTTCATTTGTTCGCCTCTAAATGACAGTGAACATTATATTGGAGAGGATTTGCGGCGGCGGCGTGTGTTTAGAATCGGAGTTGCCATGCCAAGGGCGGCAGCACTCATCCATTTGGAGTTTGAAGACCTGGGAACGCTTGAGCCGGAACTGCGCCGCGCCGGTTATCAGATCGAAGTTGTCCATGCGTGCACTTCCGATCTCGGCGCTGCGGCTCGCACGAACCCCGATTTGCTGGTCGTGCTCGGAGGGCCGGTGGGTGTTTACGAACAGGAGGACTTTCCGTTTCTGGGCGCCGAGCTGGATTGGATCCGTGCGCGGCTCAATGAGAAGAGGCCAACGATCGGCATTTGCCTCGGCGCACAGTTGATCGCCGCAGCCGCCGGAGCATCCGTTTATGCGGGGGGCCGGGGTAAAGAGATTGGCTGGGGGCCAATCAAAGCGGGTCGCGATGCGGCGCTTTATCCCGGGTTCGGCGAGCTTCTCAAACCGGACCTGCGCCTTCTTCACTGGCACGGAGACACGTTCGATCTGCCGGCGAACTCGCATCATCTGGCAGGGACCGCGGCTTATCCGAATCAGGCATTCACGATCGAGCGGCACACGCTGGGTCTGCAGTTCCACCCGGAAGTTACCGCTCAAGGATTGGAGCGCTGGTATGTGGGTCATGCCTGCGAACTGAAGAATGCGGGAATCCGCGTGCCGCAACTGCGGCGAGACAGCGAGATACTTGCGCCAAAGCTTGAGGAACCGGCGAGGCGTTTCTGGCGAAAATGGCTTTCGGGGCTCCGTCCGCTTGTGAAGGGGATTGAGGTGGACGCCCAAACGCGCTGCGCTCATTATCGCAAGCCCGAAGACGTGGTTGCCATCAAAATGAAATGCTGCGGCGTTTACTATGCCTGCAAGGATTGCCACGAAGCATTGGCAGGCCATGCCATCCAGGTCTGGCCGCGCGGCGAATGGGAGCGGCGCGCGGTGCTCTGCGGATCCTGCGGGACGGAGATGACCATCCGGCGGTATCTGGACAGCGGCAGCCAATGCCCGAATTGCGGGACACCGTTTAACCCGGGCTGCCGTAATCACTATCATTTGTACTTCGAGATAAGCGAGTAAGTCGCCTCCCTCACGGTCGGGGTTCTGTTGCGGCTTTCGGCCGAGCGATTATCATCGGTGAAAGCGTCCGACGAGCACGCCTTTGCCGAGAATGTGACCGTTCATTGCTTTGAGCACATCTTGGCGAGTGGCATCGGGTCCGAGATTGAGTTTAGTGTCGAGCGCGAACAGTTCGAACGTATAGTGATGGTACGGACCCGCGGCAGGCGCGCCCATACCTACGTAACCAATACTGCGATGCGTGTTCTTGCCCTGAATAGCGCCATCGGCCAGCCGGGCTTTTGCCGGAACGCCTTGCGGAAGCTCGCGCGCCGAGCCGGGGATGTTGAAGATCAGCCAATGCAAGACTTCTGCGGTGGTCTTGTGCAGGGACGTGTCGGGATCGTGCACAATCAGGGCGAAGCTCACGGTTCCAGGAGGAACGTGGGTCCACTCTAAATGCGGCGAGACGGCATTCTTCCCCGCTTTCTGGGTGTACTTATCGGGAATGATGCCGCCGTCCTTGAAGGCTGTCGTTGTCAATGTGAGGCCGGGCGGTCGAGCATGAGTTGGTTTGTTTTGCGCAAAAGCCGGCACAGAGAGGAGCAGAGCGCAAAGGATAGCTGTTTTCATATTTTCTCCTACTAACAGTTACTTACCGCGATAAAACACGCGCCAGATCTTCCCTTTCACACTATCGGCAATATATAGCGAGCCATCCGGTCCCTGCGCGACACCGTTCGCACGAGCTGCTGCCGCATCCGGATTCATCAGCGGCTTCTTTCCGGCAAAACCGCTGGCGAAGATCTCGGACTTACCGGATGGCTTTTTGCCAGAAAAGGGTTGAAAAGTCACATTAGACGGCCGCTGCGGCAGAGGCGCACGATTCCAGGAGCCGTGGAACGCGATGAACGCGCCGCTTCTATAATGCGCTGGGAATTGCTTGCCGGTGTAAAACATGATGTCCATCGGGGCCAAGTGTGCGGGATAACTCGCGATGGGAAGAGCGTATTGGGTGCAGCGTCCCTGCTTCTTGCCGTTGCCGCCGTACTCGGGATTGAGGAAGAGCTTCTTTTGTTCGTAATCGTAGAAGCAATAGGGCCAGCCGTAATTGGCGCCCCGTTTGATGCGATACATCGGCTCGGCGGGACGGTCGGCATTTTCCTTGGCGGTGAATTTGCCCGGCCATAGCGTATTCAACTGATCGCGATTGTTCATCACGACATACAAAGCGCCATCGTGCCAGGTAATGGCGGGCATCTGGCGCAGGCCGGTCGCGTAGCGGGTCCCGTCCGCCTGCGTCTGATTCAATTGATTTGCGTTGAATTTCCAAATGCCGCCGTGCCGTTTCAGGAGGGGACACGGGTCCTGCCCGGGCGATCCCTTCTGGCGATCATCGACCTGGCAGGCGTTAGAAGGAGCACCGACGTTGATATAAAGATTGCCCTTTCGGTCAAAGGCGATCCCCTTATCGCGATGCTCATGCTGCACCGGGAGATCCTTCACAACCGTTTCGGCACCGCCGACCGGCTTCAATTGCCCGGGTTTCATCTTGAACCGCTCGACCGAAGTGGGGTGCGCGACGTAGAGATAGCCATTGTGAAGCTTAGTTCCCGTGGTGCTGCCGGTGGTAATCTTCACCTGTTTTCCGTAATGACCGTGGCTGTTGGGATCGCCAAGAGCGACCACGCCACCGGGATTATCGCCCCGGCTTTGCAGCGCGACATACAAGTCGCCGTTCGGAGCAACGGCCAAATGGCGCGCATGTCCGATACCGTCGGCAACCACGGCGGCGCAAAAACCCGGCGGTAGTTTCAGCCCGCCGTTGCCGGGATCGCAAGGGATTTTCGGAGCCGACGGGAACGCGTTGGGCGCC
>JBOGMI010000229.1:0-1378 GCA_050746645.1 Bryobacteraceae bacterium
CACCGGATTCCGCAACTCGCCAATGGAAGAAACCTTGACCACCACGTCGTCGCCCGGGCGTAGAAATCGCGGCGGCTTACGTGCAAAGCCGACCCCCGAAGGCGTGCCGGTCGAAACAATGTCGCCCGGCTCCAGCGTAAACACGCTTGAAAGGAACGGGATCAGATCGGGAATTTTGAAAATGAGCTCGCGCGTGTTCGAGTTCTGCAGTTGTTCGCCATTGATCTCGATCTGTACGTCTAGGTTATGCGGATCTTCGATCTCATCCGCTGTGATAATCCACGGACCCGTCGGCGCAAATGTATCGAAAGTCTTTCCCATCAGCCATTGCGAAGTCGCCCGCTGGAAATCGCGGGCGGACACATCGTTGACGATGGTGTATCCAAAAACGTGATCGCGCCAGGCCTCCTTCGCGATGTGGCGGCCGCCCCGGCCAATCACGAAGGCGAATTCGGCTTCGTAATCCGGCGCCTGCGAGACTCGCGGCAGCACAATGTTTTCGCCCGGGCCAATCACCGCGGTCGCAAACTTGTTGAAAATCGTGGGCACGGTAGGAATTTCGGCGCCCGTTTCCCGTGCGTGGTCCAGATAGTTCAACCCAACACAAATCAGCTTGCGGGGGCGGGGAATCGGCGCCAGCAGCTTTACATCTTTCAGCCGCAGCGGCGCGGTATCGCGCATGGCGGCCTTGGCCCGCTTTTGCCCTTCAGCCCCGGATTCGATAAAGCCGAGCGCCGACTCAAATCCAAGGGGCGATAGATCGATAACGGAATCGTTCTGAACGAGAATGCCAGGCCGAGCCTGGCTGCGGTATAAGAAGGTGACTAAACGCACCTTCTTATATTGCCTTATGTGCAGCCCACGGGTTGGCAGCTCGCGCCGTGAATTATGCCTCGCGTAATGCCGCGGCCGGATCTACCCGCAACGCCCGCCGCGCGGGCAGCCAGCACGCGATCAACGCCGTCGTGAGGATCAGAACCGTGACCGTCGCATAGCTGGCGATGTCGAAAGGTTTCACTTCGAATAGCAACCCAGCCATCAGGCGGGTGATCGCCAGCGATCCGGCAAGCCCGATCGCGATCCCAATCAGGATCGGCTTCATGCCTTCCCGCACGATCAGGCTCAAGATAGCCGTGCGATCCGCTCCCAGCGCGACCCGGATGCCAATCTCTGCCGTTCGCCGCGCAACCGAATAGGAGAGCACGCCGTAGATTCCTGTCATCGAGAGCAGAAGCGCAATCAGCGCAAAAGCGGAGAGCAGCGCCGTGTCGAGCCGCTTGGAACCGAGCGTGCCCCTCACAAGCTCGCCCATTGTCTCTACACCGGAGACCGGAATTTGCCGATCGATGGAAGCCAGGATGGACCGCAAGGAGGACGC
>JBOGMI010000230.1:0-26776 GCA_050746645.1 Bryobacteraceae bacterium
GCGAAAGCGCCTCAAGCAAGGCCACGATTTCGCTGCGCACGCCGGGATGGTCGATGCAGTATCCCGGCGCGGATTGCGAAACGATCACCGCGCCGCTGCGATCGACAAATCTTCCCTCGGGATAAAGCTTCCCTATCCATTCCGGCGCCGAATCGGTATAGATCTGAACAATGACGCGCAGCCCTCGCTCTTCGGCGAGTTTCAGCAGCAGATCCAGGTTCTGGAAGGAATACTGCCCGCGCGCGGGCTCAGCGCTGGACCAATCGATCCAGGTCTTGACGCTGTTAAACCCCAGCGACTGAATCTGCCCCAGTTCGTGGCTCCATCGCTTGGCGCTGGTGCTGTCGATCGGCTCCAGCATCGGCGCGCGCGCCTTGCCACCGCTGTACCAGACCGCCGCGGGGAAAAAATGATCCGCTGCACCGTGGTCCTGCGATTCGGCCGCGAGTAGCGGACTGACTCCGACGGCCGCCGTCGCACCCATGAATTCCCGTCGATTCATAATTCTTCATTAGGAACTACCATAACCCCGGTAGCCATGTCAATATATTAATTTGCGCATATGGTGAATATTCAATTGCCTGCCCCGGCGCGCGGCCGGCCGGCCGCCTCGAAACCCACCGCCGCGCGGACTTCTCTAAATCGCGGCAGCCCCGTCCCGCTGTTCGCTCAAATCACTCAAAAATTGCGCGAATCGCTGCAGCAGGATTTAAGATCCGGCCGCTTGAAACCGGGCGATTTTTTTATCACCGAGAAAGCGATTTGCGAGCAGTTCGGCGTCAGCGTCATCACCGCCAAGCGCGTGCTCGACGATCTCGAATCCGAAGGCGTGGTCGCGCGCCAGCAAGGGCGCGGAACCTATGTTGCGCCTTCGCGCGTCAGCCAGGTGCTCGATCATTTCTACCGCTTCGCCACAGGTATGGAGCAGCAGGGCTTTCACCCAACCTGGAAGAATCTGAAGATCGACGTGGCGCGGTCCGAAGCAAAGATTGCCAAGCCGCTCAATCTGGCGCCGGGAGCGCGCGTGATTCGCCTGGAGCGGCTGCGTTTACTGAATGAAGAGCCGTATTTTTTGCAGACTTCGTACCTGCCCGAAAAACTCTTTCCCGGCCTCGAAAGAGAAAACCACGATGGGCTGGCGCTTTACGACATCCTGGAGCAGAAGTACCACGTTCAGCCGGTGCATTGCCGCGACACGTTTGAGCCGGCCCTGGTGCATCGTCGGGAAGCGAAGCTGCTGCAAGTACCGGTGCGCAGTGCGGGTATGCTGCTCGAACGAATCGCATACGATGCGGAAGGGAGGCCGGTCGAACTGTCGCGCGGCGTGATCCGAGGGGATCGCTGGCGGCTGACGGCGGATTTACGGTGAGCCGACGCTTTTCAGCGAGGCGAAGAAGAAGACTAAAAAGATGAGCACAAGGAGAGATTTCTTTGAATATTTGGGCGTTGGCGCGGCTGCTCTCGCGGTGCCCGCCGAGGCGGCAGAGACCAGCGCCACTCGAAACATCATGGCCATCGCGGCGCATCCGGGAGATGCATTCTTCGCCATGGGTTTGCCCCTGGCGCTCGGCGCGCAGCGCGGCGGTCAGTGCGTCTTTTTCAGTCTTACTCTCGGCGGAAAAGGCTCTTCCACGATTCCTCCCGCCCGTTACGGCAAGCTTCAGCAACAGGCTTCGGAGCGCGCTGCAAGCATGCTGAAGGCTCGTGCATCGTTTCTTTCTTATCCGGACGGAGAAGTGCCCGTAAATGAGGAAGCGAAGTTCGCGGTCTGCGACCGGATTCGCGAATTCAAACCGGACATCGTCGTGACACATTGGCGCAAGAGCATGCACAAAGATCATATGGCCTGCTACCAGGTGGTGAAAGACGCCATCTTTTACGCGGCGCTGCCGGCTTTCGCGCGCAAGCTTCCGGCCCACAGCGTTTCGAAACTATTCTTCGCCGATAACTGGGAAGATGCAACGGATTTCAAGCCGGATACTTACCTCGATGTTACTCCCGTTTTCGACCGCTGGTCCGAGGCTTGCGCCGTCTTCCCCATGTGGCGCGGCGAAACCGGATTCCGCTACAACGATTACTACCGCAGCCGGGCTATCGATTGCGGCTGTCTCAGCGGATCGAAGTATGCCGTCGCGCTTATGTCGCCTCCCGAACAGCTCGTCCGGCACGTGCAAGCGCTATAGAACGTCATCGAATCTTGGTAGACTGCGAAGTTGAAGAGACGTACATTACTCGGGCTGCTGGGTGTTCCGGTAATTAAGGCACTGGCGCAGGGCGTCTCCTCGCGGAACGTCAAGCCGATGCCACGGGGCAAGCCATCGGGGCTGCCGTTCGATGCCTATTTTGTGGATGTGGGGCGGCAGGCGGGCCTGACCGCTCCGCTGATCTATGGCCCGCCGGATCACAAGGACTACATTCTCGAAACCGTCGGCTGCGGCTGCGCCTTCATCGATTACGATAACGACGGCTGGCAGGACGTTTTTCTGCTGAGCGGGACGCGGCTCGACGGGCCGCCTCCGGGAACGACCAACCGCCTGTATCACAACAATCGCAACGGCACATTTACCGACGTGACGGAAAAAGCGGGGTTGCGGCGAGTCGGCTGGGCCTCGGCGGTTACGGTCGGCGATTACGACAACGACGGTTACGATGATCTTTTCGTCACCTATTATGGGCAGAACGTCCTCTATCGTAATAACGGCGACGGCACGTTCACGGATGTGACCAAGAAGGCGGGGCTGATCGCCGATGGGAAACATTGGAATTCGGGATGCACCTTCGTCGATTACGACCGCGACGGGCATCTCGACCTGTTCGTCTCGCGGTACGTGAAATTCGATATACACAAGATCCCGAAACCGGGCCAAAACCCTTACTGCAACTGGAAGGGCATTCCAGTGAACTGCGGACCGCGCGGCTTGCCGACGGATGTCCCGGCGCTTTACCACAACAACGGCGATGGAACTTTTACCGACGTCAGCCAGAAGTCCGGCGTGGCCAAAGCGACGGGAAGCTATGGAATGACGGCGGCGGCGGCCGATTTCGATAACGACGGCTGGCCGGATATTTACGTGGCCTGCGATTCCACGCCGAGTTTTCTGTTCCATAACAACCACAACGGCACGTTTAGCGAGATCGGCCTGGAGACCGGGGTTGCGCTGAATGAAGATGGCATGGAACAGGCCGGCATGGGGCTCGGCATCGGCGATTACAACCTGGACGGCAGCCTGGATATCCTCAAGACGCACTTTGCCGACGATACGGCGGTTCTTTACCGAAACGACGGCAAAGGAAACTTCGAAGACGTGACCAACCCGGCGGGCTTGGGCGTGGAGACGCGCTTCATCAGTTGGGGCGCGTGCATGCTCGATCTGGACAACGACGGCTACCCCGATCTGTTCTGGGTTACCGGAAGCGTGTATCCGGAGATCGAAAAGAAGCTGCCTTCGTATCCGTTCAAGAGCCCGCGGATTCTCTTCCGCAATTTGCATAACGGGAAGTTCGAGGAACTGATGCACAAGGGCGGGCCGGGCGTGTTCGCGCCGCATGCGAGCCGCGGCGCCGCTTTCGGCGACTTCGATAACGACGGCGACATGGACATTCTAATCATGAACATGAACGAGCCGCCCTCGCTGCTGCGCAACGACATGAAAGGCAGCAACGGTTCGCTGAAGGTCAAGCTGATCGGGACGAAATCGAACCGCAGTGCCATCGGTGCGCGAGTGACGGCGCACTATGGCGGGAAAATACAGGCGCAGGAAGTGCTCGCCCAGCAAAGCTTCTATTCGGCCAACGACCAGCGGCTGCACTTCGGCCTGGGGACGGCAAAACAGGCCGATATCGACATCCGGTGGCCGAGCGGCGCTGTCGAACATATCACGAAGATTCCGGCAAACCGGCTGATTACGGTGCGAGAAGGGCAGGGTATCGTGAAATCCGAAGCGTTTCGCAAAGCTTCCGCCTGACAATTCTACCCGGACGCGTAACCCACTGGGGCGTCTAGTGTCTTATGTAGTGGGAGATTTCACATGCATAAGTTAGCTGGATTACTGGGACTTGCGGCGATGCTGCTGATACCGGCCGGGCTGCCGGCCCAACAGAACGGCAAGGACCAGACCTACGAGTCCTTCATTCGCGGGCCACAGCAAGCCCATTTGATCAAGCAGGTACGGCACCAACTGATTATGCTTCCTTACTACACGATTTTCGACAGTCTGGGGTTTCGTGTAAACGGCAGCACTGTGACGTTGGAAGGCGCGGTAACGAATCCGGTGCTGAAATCGAGCGCCAAAAACGTCACGAAGAACGTAGAAGGCGTCACCAATGTGGTTAACAGCATCAAAGTGCTGCCGGTTTCGCCGAATGACTGGCGGATCCGGCGGGCGGAATACCGCGCCATCTACGGTGACCCGGCGCTCTCAGCCCGGTATTGTTGCCAGGCGCTGCCACCGATTCACATCATAGTGGATAGCGGGCACGTGACGCTGGAAGGCGTGGTGCAGAACCAGTTCGACAAAAACGTAGTCAACGTTCGGGCAAAATCGGTGCCGGGCGTTTTTTCCGTGGTGAACAATCTGCGGGTTGAAAACAACGGCAAGAAAAAGAAGGGATAGATCAAGTTCGTCTCGGGCGATGGAAAATCGGGGACAGGCGGCTGTGTCCACGCGCCGAAACCGCTTGGGACACGAGTCGCCTGTCCCCGAGCATCCTATGATCGGATGAGGGATGCAGCGAGTCGATTTGTATATCAAGGTGGAGATCGAGCTGGACGAGAAAGAAAAGCCGGAGCGGGTAGCGGCGGAGATCTGCCGCCAGATCGAGAAACTCTACGTGGTGCGTTCAGCCGAGGTCTCGAACAGCATCAAGCATGAGTAGACAAGAGCGCCCGGTGCATGCGCAGAAGATAGGCATCCGTCATTCCGGCAACGTAATCGCAGACAATGCGCTGGAGCGGCGCATCGGCGAACGTATCCTCATGAGCCGCGGGGATGCGGTCCGGATGGGCTAACAGGAATTCAAATAGCTCGCGCATCTTCTCCAGAGCTTCGGCGCGCTCCTCGCGCAGTTTGCCCTGGGCGTAAACACGCGTGAGCAGCAGTGTTTTGATCTGACTGCGTATTTCGGAAGCTGGCGGGGTGAGCGAGGCGAGCCGATGGCCCAGCATGCGCACATCCTGTGCCGTTTCGACCCCGACTTCCTCAGCCGCGTCGCGAGTGCCTTCGATAAGACCGCCGATCAAAATATTGATGATCTGCCGCCGGATCTCCCAAAATTGAACCTGGCCGGAAGCGCCCGGAAAAGAAGCGGCAACTTGCTCTCGAAGTTCCGCGAAAGCCGGAACCGCCGCGCTTAAATCGTCCAGTGACAGCAAACCGGCGGAAAAGGCATCGTCGATATCGGCGGTATTGTATGCAATTTCGTCGGCCAGATCGATCAATTGCGCTTCGAGCGGAGGCCTCTGCCCAGGCAGGAATTCGCGCAATTCGGGTTCGGTTTCCGCGCTCACCTCGCGCGAATGCTTCACAATGCCTTCGCGGACCTCGAAGGTGAGGTTCAAGCCGGGAAAGCGGGCGTAGCGGTGCTCGAGCAGATCGACAATGCGTAGCGCGTGAACGTTGTGTTCAAAAGACATGCTGGCGCGCTTCATCTGCCGGTCGAGTTCGGCTTCCCCGGCATGGCCGAACGGCGGATGCCCGAGGTCGTGAGCGAGAGCCAGCGTTTCCGTGTACTCCTCGTTGAGATCGAGCACGCTGGCCACGGTTCGCGCAAGCTGGGAAACTTCGATGGTATGTGTGAGGCGATTGCGGAAGTGATCGCAGAGATCGGGAGCAAAGACCTGTGTCTTGCCTTCGAGGCGGCGGAAGGCGCGCGAGTGGATGATGCGATCGCGATCGCGCTGAAAATCGGTGCGGTAAGGATGACTCGATTCCGGGTATTTGCGCCCACTCGCACTTCGGGTACCGAGGCGCAGACGGGCCAGCATGCGCGAAGCTACCTGGGCTGCGAAGACGCGACTTGATCGGCCGCGCGCGCTACGGCCGCACGTTCGTCCGGCGTCTTCAGCGACTGCAGGAGTTGCTTGGCGTGCTTCGGATTGTTTTTCATTTCCAGTTGCGCGAGCAGGATGTTCGCTTGCGCTTTCGAGACCAGGGCGTTCGGATTCTTCACGATCTGTTCGAGCAGGACGCGGGCTTCCGAAGACTGGTTTTCGCCCGCGTAAATCCGCGCCAGCGCGATACGGGCGAGTGGGGATACCGGGCTGCCCGAGTTGACGACCGCGCGCAGATCCGACTGAGCGGTCTTGGTATCGCCCTGCTGCGCTTTTAGGCTTCCGACCATATATTTGGCCATCCAGCCCTCGCGCGTGCCGGCGTCCTTGACGGCCACTTTTGAAAACGCCTTCAGTTCCGCCGCCGTCTTCGCTTGCTGAGTGGAAAACGTGCTAATACCGGCGCGGGAGGGGCCAACCGGCTTGGCCGCCACGGCGAATGCCGCGCGCAAATCGCGCTGCCGCGCCGCATCGTGAGAAGAAGAATACCAATACCAACCGCCGGCGATGGCCAGCAGAATAATGACTCCGATGGCACACCGGATCACCAGCGTGCGGTTGGAGGAGGTATAGCCGACGAGATCGGAGACCACATCTGTGAAGTGGTCGTGCTTTAGTTGCTCTTTGAGTTCGTGACGGGTCAAAGAGAGGGTACTACCTTTCGTACGGAGTGAACACCATAGGGTAGCATATGCGGCCTAGGGAAATGTAACTGTCTGCGTGGGCGCGGATTGGGCGCTCTCGTAGCCTTTTTGGCTGATGGAGGAGACTTCATAGCGATAGGTCTTGCCGTGCTCGACAGCCTGGTCCGCATAGGCCGGAAGGGTGAGCAGGCCGCCGACACGCACGAAGGGGCCGCCGCTAACCGAGCGATAAACATAATAGCCTTTCAGATTGGCGCTCGAGACGCGCTGCCAGGAAAGTTCGATCGACGAGGGCGTGGCGAGCGCGGTAAGGCCGGTTGGGACCGCCGCGGGAAACGTATCGGCGTGCATCACACGGACCGGCTGGGAGGGCAGGCTTTCGGCGGCATCGAGCAGCGCGATGATCGTATAGGCATATCGCGTATTCCACTGCGAGGTGGCATCGAGGTACTCGGGTTTTTTTGTCGTACCGATCTGGATCGGCGCTTTGTCCGAGGGACCTTGCCGGTAGATATCAAAGTGCATGCCGGATTTCTCTTCGTGCCAGGTCAGCCGGTAACCGCCGGCTGACGCCTGGGCCTTCACGACGGGCGGCTTCAACGGAGGGATCACTTTGAGGACGACGTAGTTCGACCATGGCGAAAAATGGTCCTTCTCTTTGACCGCGGTGCGCACGGCGACAGCGATGGTCTGTCCCACCCAGGCGGAAATCGGCTCGGCCGCCTGCATGGCATGGTAGAGCGGAGCATTCGGATCGTTGGGAGGAGGCGGCGGGAGTTCGTGATGCTTTGCGGTTTGCGACCAGTGCGCGAAATTCCAGGGATGGACGACGGGACCGATGACCAAATCAACTTTCGAGAACTTCTTGATGGCGCGGCCGTCGGTAGTGCGCGGCGGAGTACTGAAGGAAACGCTGAGCTGGTTGCCGCGCTCGACGGCTTTGAGATCGGTGATGGCGCTGGGCAACAAAGGAGACGGGGGGACAACGGGACCGATGTAGCCGCAGGAGACGGAGAACGTAACACAGATCGCGGCAGTTAGGCAGGCCACAAAAAACGATGGCCTGCCCGACTGGGAAAACCGCATTACAGGATGTACCTGCTGAGGTCCTGGTCCTTTACGATCTCGGCGAGCTGTTTGCGGACGTAGGCGGCATCGATTCTGACGGTTTTCCGCTTCAGGTCGGGCCCCTCGAAGGAAATTTCTTCGAGCAGCTTCTCCATGATCGTGTGCAAGCGGCGGGCGCCGATATTCTCGGTCGATGTGTTGACTTGCGCGGCAATGCGCGCGATTTCGACCAAGGCATCGTCGGTGAAGGACAACTTAATGCCTTCAGTTTCGAGCAGTGCGGTGTATTGCTTGACCAGAGCGGACTTTGGTTCTTTGAGGATGCGGATGAAATCCGCTTCGGTGAGCGCTTTCAACTCCACGCGGATGGGAAAGCGGCCCTGCAATTCGGGAATGAGATCGGAGGGCTTGGAAACGTGAAAGGCGCCGGCGGCAACGAAGAGAATGTGGTCGGTGCGCACAAAACCGTGGCGCGTGTTGACGGTGGTGCCTTCGACAATGGGCAAAATGTCCCGCTGCACGCCTTCGCGGCTGACATCGGGGCCATGGCCGCCTTCGCGCCCGGCGATCTTGTCGATTTCATCGAGGAAAACGATTCCATTCCGCTCTACGCGCTCGAGGGCGATGCGCGTGACCTGATCCATGTCGACCAGTTTCTGTTCCTCTTCCTGAACCAGATATTCGACCGCCTCCGAAACCCGCATATTGCGCTTCCGGGTGCGCGGGCCGAACAGACCGGGAATGACATCCTTGAGGTTGATATCCATCTCCTCGACATTGCCGTTGGTCGAGACCTCGAAAGTAGGCCCGCGCTCCTTGACGTCCACCTCCACCATGCGGTCGTCGAGTTTGCCGGCGCGCAGCTTTTCGCGGAGCTTTTCACGCGTGCGCTCGGCGCTTTCGCTCGATTCGGGCTGAGGCGGCATGAGCAGATCGAGCAATCGCTCTTCGGCCAATTGCTCGGCGCGGTCGGCAACTTGTTCGAGCCGCTCTTCGCGCACCATATCGATGGCGATGTCGACCAGATCGCGAATCATTGATTCGACATCGCGGCCGACGTAGCCGACTTCGGTGAACTTACTCGCTTCCACTTTCAGGAAGGGCGAATTGGCCAGCTTGGCCAGCCGCCGTGCGATTTCGGTCTTGCCCACGCCGGTCGAGCCGATCATCAAAATGTTTTTCGGCATGACCTCTTCGGCCATTTCCGGATCGAGTTTTTGCCGCCGCACGCGATTGCGCAGCGCGATGGCGACCGAGCGCTTGGCGTCGCCCTGGCCGATGACGTATTTATCCAGTTCGGCCACGATCTCGCGCGGCGTAAGTTCGTCGAGCAGAGGCGTTTCGTCGGTAGATTGTTGGGGCAGATAGATCACCATTACGATAACTCCTCAAAAGTAACGCTTTCGTTCGTATAAATGCAGACGTCGGCCGCAATCTTCATGGCTTTTTCGACGATTTCGCGCGCTCCCAGATTGGTATTTTCGAGCAACGCGATGGCGGCGGATTTGGCGTAGGAGCCTCCGGAGCCGATGGCGGCGATCGGGCTGTCGGGTTCGATCACGTCGCCGTTGCCGCTGACGATGAACATGTCGTGGAGATCGGCTACCAGCAGCAAGGCTTCGAGATGCCGCAGCATGCGGTCGGTGCGCCATTCTTTGGCCAGCTCGACGACGCTGCGCGCCAGGTTGCCGCTGTGCTGTTCGAGCTTCGATTCGAAGCGCCCGAAGAGTGCGAAGGCGTCGGCGGTGGAACCGGCGAAACCGGAGATGATCTTGCCATTGAACAGGCGGCGGAGCTTGTGCGCGCCGCCTTTCAATACCTCGTTGCCCATGGTGACCTGGCCGTCTCCGGCAAGTACGACTTTGCCGTTGCGCCGGACACAGAGAATGGTGGTGGAGCGAATTTTAGGTTGCATGCAGAATAGCGATCAGCTTTCAGCGGTCAGCTTTCAGCCGCGCCAACCGCTCCGTAACGGTCGCGGCTCGGTTCGGCCGCGCTGAGCCGCATGCCGCTGAATTACTTCTCTTCGCCGGCGCGGAGCTGTTTCAAGCGCTCTTCGCGGCGGACGGCGCGTTCGGCTGCGCGTTTGACCAGTTCCGAGCCGACCAGTTCGAGCTTGGCGGTTTCGGCGCCGTCGCCCTTGCGCCAGCCGATTTTAATGATCCGCGTATAGCCGCCGTTGCGCTGATGGAAGCGCGGCCCGACTTTATCGAACAGTTTATCCACCGCATCCTTAGTCAGCAGAAAGGCCGCGGCACGGCGGCGCGTGGCCAGCGTGTCTTCCTTGGCCAGGGTGATCATCCTCTCGGCGAGCGGACGCGCCGCCTTGGCCTTGGGGACGGTGGTGGTGATACGCTCTTCGACGATCAGATTGGTCACCAAGCCGCGCAACAGCGCACGGCGGGCGCCGATATCCCGCTTCAGCTTCACTCCAGCCTTGCGATGGCGCATGGCTATTCCTCCGCTCCGGCGAACTGCTCTTCTTCTCCGAACTCGGAGGGAGGCGGCGCGGGCGTGCCGCCAACGAGCCGACCCTGGCTATCGAACTTCATGCCGAACGACAAGCCGAGACCGGAAAGGATCTCCTTGATCTCGTTCAGCGATTTGCGGCCGAAGTTCTTGGTGCGCAGCATCTCGGACTCGCTCTTTTGCACCAGATCGCCGATGGTCTGAATGTTGGCATTCTTGAGGCAGTTATAAGAGCGAACGCTGAGCTCGAGTTCCTCTACCGAGCGGTTCAGCACTTCGTTCATCTGATTGGCGGCGCGCTCGGCCGGCTCTTCGATCAGTTCCGGCGTCTCCTCAAAGTTGATGAAGATCGTCATGTGATCTTTGAGCAGCTTGGCGGCCTGGCCAATGGCATCCTGCGGCGAGATGGCGCCGTTGGTCCACACTTCGATGGTGAGCTTGTCGTAATCGGTAGTCTGGCCGAGGCGGGCGCCTTCGACCGTGTAATTAACCTTGCGAACCGGAGAATGCACCGAATCGATCAGGATGTAACCGAGCGGCAGATCCTCTTCGTAGTTTCGGTCGGCCGAGACATAGCCGCGGCCGCTCTTGATCCGCATTTCGATTTCGAGCTTGCCGCCTTCCGAGATGGTTGCGATGTGCAGGTTGCGATCGAGCACTTCGACGTCGGAGCTGGTCTCGATCTGGCCGCTCATCACTTCACCCGGCGTGGCCACGCTGAGGCGCGCGATTTTGAGGCCTTCGCCATTCATCTTGAATGGCACCTGCTTCAGGTTGAGGATGATGTCGGTGGCGTCCTCGACGACACCGGGAATGGGGCTGAACTCGTGCGAAACGCCTTCGATGCGCACCGCGGTGATGGCGGCGCCCTCAATCGAGCTCAGCAGCACGCGGCGCAGGCCGTTGCCGATGGTGGGCCCGAATCCACGCTCGAATGGCTGCGCCGTGAATTGGCCGAAACGCTCGGTGAGAGTTTCGGTATTGGCGACTAAACGCTTGGGTTTCTGGAATCCTTTGAACATAATCTTCTGTCTCTGAAATGTCTGTTACCGCTTCCTTGCGGTCGCGGCTCTTTTCCCTCCCTCACGGTCGGGGTTCTGTTTTGTGCCTACTTCGAGTACAGCTCGACGATGAGCTGCTCGTTGAGTTGAATCTGTACTAATTCTTCGCGCTTGGGCTCCTGTAGAACCCGCGCGCGCAAGGCTTCGCGATCGACGTCCAGCCAGGAGGGACTAGGCGCATGCGCGGTGGCATCCCTGGCTGAAAGAATCATGGAATTGTTGCGGCTCTTCTCCCGGATTTCGATCGAGTCGCCGGGCTTCGCGGTAAACGACGGAATATTGGTCCTGCGCCCATTGACGTTCACATGCCCGTGGCGGACAAGCTGGCGGGCCTGGGCGCGGCTAGTGGCGAGTCCCATACGATAGACGACATTGTCGAGACGGCGCTCAAGCATGGAGAGCATCTGCTCGCCGGTGATACCTTTATGACTCACCGCCTTCTCGTAAATATTCCGGAACTGGCCTTCGAGGATACGGTAGTACCGGCGAGCCTTTTGTTTTTCACGCAATTGCAAGCCGTAGCCGACAATCTTAGGCCGCTTGTCTTTGCCGTGCTGGCCGGGAGCAAAGTTGCGTTTTTCGATGGCACACTTTTCGGTGTGACAGCGCTCGCCTTTCAAAAACAGCTTCATGCCCTCGCGCCGGCAAAGCCGGCAAACAGGGCCGCTATAACGTGCCAATCAATAACCTCCAATAAAATCCTTGTAGGTGCGGTTTACGGCCGGGGCCTTCATCCCGCTTAAAAAGCTGTCAGCTATTAGCTGTTAGCTATTAAACTCTGCGCTTCTTGGGGGGACGGCAGCCGTTGTGCGGAATCGGCGTTACGTCCTTAATCCCCTTTACTTCGATACCGGCGGTGGCCAGGGCGCGGACGGCCGATTCACGCCCTGAGCCGGGACCGGCCACACGAACCTGGACCGAACGCACGCCGGCTTCCTTCGCCTTATTGGCGGCGGTCAAAGAGGCCTGCTGGGCAGCGAAGGGCGTGCCTTTGCGTGAGCCGCGAAAGCCCAGCGAACCTGAACTCGACCACGCGAGCACGTTTCCGATAGTGTCGGTAAACGTCACAATGGTGTTGTTGAACGATGCCTGGATATGCACCGTCCCAAACGGAACGTTCTTCTTTTCCTTCTTCTTAAATGATTTCTTCTTGCCTGAGGCCTTTGCCGGCGCCTTTGCCATGAGTCGTTATGTCTCCGATTATGTCTTCGCGGACGATTTCTTCTTGTTCGCAATAGCGCCGCGGCGAGGCCCTTTGCGGGTGCGCGCGTTGGTATGCGTGCGCTGGCCGCGCGCGGGCAAACCGCGACGGTGCCGCAGCCCGCGGTAGGAGCCCATTTCCATCAAACGCTTGATGCTCATCGAGACTTCTTTGCGCAGGTCGCCCTCGATGGCGCCTTCACCTTCGATCAGATTGCGCAGGTGGTTCACTTCCTCTTCGGAGAGATCAGCCACCTTCTTGTCGGGGTCCACCTGGGCCCGATGCAGCAGAGAAAGCGACCGGGTGCGCCCGATGCCGTAAATATAGGTCAGCCCGATTGCCGCCCGCTTTTTCGCCGGTAAATCAACACCTGCAATACGCGCCATAATTCGTTATCCTTGCCGCTGCTTGTGCTTGGGATTGGTGCAGATGACACGCACTACGCCGCGGCGGTGGATCACCTTGCATTTATCGCACATTTTCTTAACCGATGCTCGTACTTTCATAGCAGAAACTCCATGCCCCTCGCTAGCGCTCGGGTTCTGTTCGAGTCATCAGTTATCAGTAAGAACTGATTACTGACAACTGAAAACCGCTTACTGTTACCTCACGGCCTCGACAATACCCAGGGACCGTTTTCCGTCACCGCGACCATATGTTCAAAATGCGCCGAATAGGAGCCGTCCTTCGATACGGCCGTCCATTTATCGCCCAAAACTCTCGTATCCGGCTTGCCCGCATTCACCATAGGCTCGATAGCGAGCACCATACCGGGTTTTAGCCTCGGATTCTCGCTGCGCCGGTCGATATAGTTCGGGATCTGCGGTTCTTCGTGCAGCGAAGTCCCGATCCCGTGACCGACAAATTCGCGGACAATCGAAAATCCGTTCGAGACCACAAATTTCTCCACAGTGCCGCAAACATCGAACAGGCGACTGCCGGCACGGACGCGATCAATGGCCAATTCCAGACTTTCTTCGGTCACCTTGAGCAGCCGCTTTACCGAATCGCCGACCTCGCCTACGGCCACGGTAACCGCCGAATCGCCATAATAGCCCTCCAGCAGAACGCCGGTATCGATGGAAACGATATCGCCTTTCTTCAGCTTGCGCTTGGCAGACGGCATGCCGTGGACCACTTCTTCGTTGACCGAAGTACACAGTACAAAGGGATACTTGGCGCCGGCGGCCTGGGTGTAATAACCCTTGAAAGCGGGTTGGGCGCCCGCGTCCGCGATCATCACTTCGGCGGCCGTCTCCAGTTCCCGGGTGGTCACTCCCTCGCCGACCATGGCTTTTAAATTCTGCAAAATCCGATAAACCAGCAATCCACTCCGGCGCAACCGATCGAGTTCCGAAGCGCTTCTACGAACAATCACGACTGCGCACTCGTTACCGGCGCCTTCACGCCATTCACCAAGCCTGCGGAAGCCAGCGAATTGCAAATGCGCCCGGAAATCACTTCCGGCGGCGCTCCTGCCCCCGCAACCGCGAACACCGGCACACCCGCCTCCCCGAAATAATCTAAGAGAGGGCTCGTCCGCGACTCATATTCATGAAGCCGCTCGCGAATGACGTCCTCGCGGTCATCTTCGCGGGTTAGCAGCACCGCACCGTCCCGATCGCAAATTCCGGCAATCTTAGGCGGATTCGTTTTCAGGCTATAGAGGGTTCCACAAACCGGACACTGGCGACGGCCACTCAGGCGAGCTACGATCTTCTCGTAGTCAACAATCAAGTGTACCACGGCCGGCCGGAACCCGTTTTTCTCCAGCAATGGCAGCAGGACGCGCGCCTGGTTCAAAGTGCGCGGATAGCCGTCGAGGATCATGCCGCCGCGGCAATCCGGCTTCGCGATGCGCTGCTCCACGAGCTGGTTCACAAGATCGTCCGCCACCAGTTTCCCCGACTTGATCAGCGCCTCGGTGCGGCGTCCCACCGCGTCTCCCGCTTCGATATGGCGGCGCAGCATGTCTCCGGTCGAAATGTGCGGACCGGAGACGCAGTCTCGCCGCAGCAATTTGGCCTGCGTGCCCTTGCCGGAGCCGGGCGATCCGAACAGGATAACCGCCGGTACGAATCGCCGCTGTGAATCGCAGGGCAAACCGATTTAAGCGCTGGCGCTGCGGCGCCCGCGAATGCGCCCCGAACGCGGGGTAAAACCTTCATAGTGGCGCATGATCAACTGTGCCTCAATCTGGTTCACGGTATCCATGGCGACTCCCACCACAATCAGCAGCGAGGTCCCGCCAAAAAAGAAGTTCACGCCGATGCCGTCGAGCAGCCAGCGCGGAAAATGCGCATCGATGAAGTTGCCCACCACGGGCAGAGTCTGCAGCTTGATGCCCTGAATCATGATCATGGGAATGATGGACAAAATCGCGAGATAGAGGCCGCCGACCACGGTGATTTTCGAAAGAATCTTATCCATGTAATCGGAGGTATTCTTTCCCGGCCGTATGCCCGGAATAAAGCCGCCGTACTTGCGCATGTTGTCGGCCGCCTCATTCGGGTTGAAGATGATGGAAACGTAGAAGAAGCAGAAAAAGATAATCAGGACGATGTAGGCGATGTAATAGAGCGGGTCGGCGCCGCTGATGCTGCCGAGCATACTGCTGAGCCAGGCGCTATTTTTCACCGCGGGGAACTGCATCGCGGTTTGGGGGATCGCCAGCAGCGAGGAGGCAAAAATAATGGGAATGACGCCGCCCGCGTTGACTTTCAAGGGCAAGTGCGTTGACTGCCCGCCCATCATGCGCCGCCCTACCACACGCTTGGCGTATTGCACCGGGATGCGGCGCTCGCCGCGCTCGACCAGGACGATGAAAGCCACTACCGCCAGCATCACGACCAGAATGGCGATCATCTGCAGCACCGGCCACTGATGCGTCACAAAGGTGTTCTGGTAGATGCTCACCGCGGCGCTGGGCAGACCCACGACGATGCCGACGAAAATGATCAGCGACATGCCGTTGCCGATGCCGCGATCGGTGATCTGCTCGCCGAGCCACATGATGAAGGTGGAACTGGCGGTGAGGGTGAGCACCGTCATACCGACAAAGCTCCAGCCGGGATGGATGACGAAATTGCCCGACGAATCTTGCAGTGCAAACGCGATGCCGATCGACTGCAACACGGCCAGGACGATGGTCAGATAGCGCGTCCATTGGGTGATTTTGCGGCGGCCGAGTTCTCCTTCCTTTTGCAGTTTGTCGAGCGTGGGAATGACGACCTGCAGCAACTGCAGGATGATCGAAGCCGTGATATACGGCATGATGCCGAGGGCGAAAATCGTCATGTGACGGAGCATGCCGCCGCTAAACAGGTCGAAATAGCCGAGGAAGCCGCCCGCCGCGTTTTGCGTGAAGAACTGCGAGAACCGCTGGGTATTGATGCCGGGCGTCGGGATATAGCCGCCGATGCGGTAGATCGCCAGTATCATGAGCGTGAAGAGTACGCGCTTCCGGAGATCCGGAACCCGGAACATGTTCCCGAGGGCTTCGAAGAATTTGGTCATGATCAGTACTACGGTTCTGGTCGCTTACGCTCCCGGCTCGGTTTCAAGCGTTATTGTCACCACTCGGTGCAGCAGCGGCTTTGGCGATCACTTCGGCGCTGCCGCCGGCTTTTTGAATTTTTTCAAGGGCCGATTTCGAGTATATGTGGGCACGGACGCTGATCTTGCGAGTCAGGTCTCCGTTGCCCAGCACTTTCAGCCCGGTGTTCAGTTTCTTTACCACACCGCGCTCCACAAGAGATTCCGGCGTGAAGTTGTCGCCCTCCAACTTTTCCAGCGCGCCTATATTAATGATGGCGTATTCCTTGCGGAAGATGTTGTGGAAGCCGCGCTTGGGGAGGCGGCGATGCAGAGGCATCTGGCCGCCCTCGAAGCCGCGCATTTTGCTGTAGCCGGAGATGGACTTCTGCCGTTTGGCGCCGCGCCCGGAATATTTGCCGCGGCCCGAACCCATGCCTTGGCCGATGCGCTGCTTTTTGTGTTTCTGTCCCTTAGGAGGGCGAAGATTGCTGAGGTTCATTGTGCCTCCTCGACGATTTCAAGCAGGTGCGGCACCTTCGCCACCATGCCGCGAAAAGCCGGTGTGTCGGGCCGCTCGACGACACGATTGATCTTGTGCAGGCCGAGCGATCTCACGATTGCCTTGTGCTTTTGGGGCGTGCAGATAGGGCTGCGCACCAACTTAATTTTAATGGTTCCCTGAGCCATAGCTTAAAGCCTTTCGGGCGGCAGACCGCGCAGGTCCGCAATTGCGGCTTTATCGCAGAGCTGCTCGAGCGCGTCGATGGTCGCCTTCACGACATTGTGAGCATTGTGCGAGCCGATCGATTTCGTAAGCACGTTCGGAATGCCGACGGCTTGGATGACCGCGCGTACCGGACCGCCGGCAATCACGCCGGTTCCGGCCGGAGCCGGCTTGAGCAGCACCAGCCCGCTGCCGAAACGCCCCAGAACCGGGTGGCGGATGGTCGTTTCGAGCACGTGTATTTTGCGCAGGTTTTTCTTCGCGGCTTCGATTCCCTTTTTGATGGCGGAGGGGACTTCCTTGGCCTTTCCGGTGCCGTAGCCCACGACTTTCGCCGCCGGGTCGCCGACCACCACCAGAGCCGAAAAGCTCATATTCTTGCCGCCCTTAACGACCTTGGTCACGCGATTGATGCTGACCACCTGTTCCTTCAGGTTCAGATTCTGCGTGTCGAGCCGTTTGGTTCCGTTCAATGGCATCCGTTAAAACTCCAATCCCGCCTGGCGGGCCGCATCGGCCAGCGCCTTCACGCGGCCATGATAAAGATATCCGCCACGGTCGAAGACGACTCTGGCGATTCCCTTTTGCCGGGCGCGCTCGGCAACTGTCTTGCCGATCAGCTTGGCGCCTTCGACATTTCCGCCCTGGGTGCGCAGATCCTTTTCGAGCGAAGAGGCGGCGACGAGCGTGCGGCCTTCGCGATCGTCGATCACCTGCGCATAAATATGGTTCAGACTGCGGAAGACGGCAAGGCGCGGACGCTCCCCGGATCCCGCCACCCGCCGGCGAATCCGGCGGTGCACATGCAGCCGCGTATCGTTTCTGGACAACCGCGCCATTACTTACCTCCCGCGCCGGTTTTGCCGGCTTTCTTGCGCAGCGCTTCGCCGGTGTAGCGCACGCCCTTGTTCTTATATGGATCGGGGGGCCGCAAGGCCCGGATCTGAGCCGCCACTTCGCCCACCACCTGGCGGTTGTAACCGCTCAATACCAGATGGGTTTGTTTTTCCACTTTCAGATCGACGCCATTCGGCAGCAAAACCTCGATGGGGTGTGAATACCCGAGAGTTAGCGTAGCGACACGGCCCTTTACGTCGGCGCGATAGCCGGTGCCGACGATATCGAGCTCGCGCGTAAATCCAGCGAAAACGCCCTGGACGGCATTGGCCGCGAGCGCCCTTGTGAGACCGTGCAGCGCGGCTTGCTTGTCGCCGTCACGCACGACTTCCAAACGCCCGTCACGCTGTTCGATGCGAATGCCGGGCGGAATGGGCACCGAGAGCTTCCCCTTGGGCCCTTGGACGTCGAGCTGCGCGCCGATATTGATTTTGACTCCGTTCGGCAGGGGAATGGGTTTTTTTCCTACTCGTGACATGAGAGTTTCAGTTTTCAGTAATCAGTCATCAGTTTTCAGCCGTCGTCTAACTGACAACTGATTACTGATAACTGACAACTTTTTACCTTTCACCATATTTGGCACAGCACTTCGCCGCCGACGCCTTCCTTGCGCGCCGTGGCGCCGGTCATGACGCCCTTGGCGGTGGTCATAATGTTGATTCCCAAGCCGCCGAGAACGCGCGGAATATCTTTGTGGCCGACATAGACGCGGCAACCGGGCCGCGAGACGCGTTCGATGCGCGAAATCACCGGCAAGCTGGCCGGGCTGTATTTCAGATACAGGCGGATAAACTTCTTAGCGCCTTCTTCGGTCAGCTTGTAATTGAGAATGTAGCCCTCATCTTTCAAGATGCGGGCGATCTCGTTCTTGAGCAGCGAGGCGGGCACATCGACCTTGGCGTGCCGCGCAATCAGCGCGTTGCGCACGCGCGTGAGCATATCGGCGATAGGATCTGCTGTCATACTTACTTACCAACTCGCTTTCGTGACGCCCGGAACTTCGCCCGCCAGAGCGAACTTGCGGAAACAGATCCGGCAGAGGGAAAATTTGCGCAAAAAACCGCGAGGCCGGCCGCAGTTCTTGCAGCGGTTGCGGCCGCGCGTCGAAAACTTCTGCTTCTTCTGTTCTTTTGCGATCTTCGCAGTAGTTGCCATGAAAACCTTTCTATTGCCGGAACGGCATACCCAGGTGACGCAGCAGCGCCACGCCCTCGGCGTCCGTCTTGGCTGTCGTGGTGATGGAGACGTTCATGCCCTTCACCTTGTCCACCTTGTTGTAATCGATCTCGGGGAAGATCAACTGATCCTTCAACCCAAGCGTATAGTTGCCGCGGCCGTCCAGCGACTTCGGCGAAACGCCGCGGAAATCGCGCACACGCGGCAGGGCCACGTTCATCAGACGGTCCAAAAACTCATACATGCGATCGCCGCGCAGGGTAACCATGCAGCCGATCGACATGCCTTCGCGCAGTTTAAACGCCGCAATTGATTTTTTCGCTTTGGTGATCACCGGCTTCTGCCCGGCGATCGCGGCCAATTCGTTTACCGCACTGTCCATAAGCTTCGAGTTGCCGCTGGCTTCGCCCAGGCCGATATTGATGGAGACTTTTTCCAGCTTGGGCACCGCCATCGGATTGCGGTAGCCGAAATCTTTTTTGAGCGCCGGAATCACGGATTTCAGGTAATGCTCGCGCAGCCGGGCCTTCCCGCCGCTCTGGGCCTTAGGGGCGTCCGTGCGGGCCAACTCTTGCTGTTTGGCCGGCGCCTCGGCGGCCTTCTTCTTGCTCTGCGCCGCGGGTTTGGCCGGTTTGGCGGGGGCTTTCGGCTGGTTGTCTGTTTTTTTCGCCATTGTGCTTCTAGCTTTCAGTTATCAGTTTTCAGCTATCAGTTTTCAATTCTCAGTTACCCGAAAGCTGACCACTGATAACTGATTACTGACAACTGATCTTATTTCCTGTCGACCGTTTCGCCTCCCTTACGCGCGATGCGGACGCGCCGGGGCTTGCCGCCGGTGCCCGGCTCCAATTTGTAGCCGATGCGGGTGGGGATGCCTCCCGGGGTGAGCACCATCACGTTGGATACGTCGATGGGCATAGGTTTTTCCGCGATACCACCCTGGACCTGCTGGGCAGGATTTTTGCGCGTATGCCGCTTGACCAGCATCACGCCTTCCACCAGTACCTTGCGTTCAAAACGATGCACTTCGAGCACCTTGCCGGTTTTGCCTTTATCGCGCCCGGCGACGACACGCACCAGATCGTCTTTTTTAATTTTCATCCGCAGCGGCTTGCGCTCGCCTTTGCGCTGCCGCCGCTCATAAGCCGTGCTACCCATAAATCAAAGCACCTCCGGGGCTAGAGACACGATTTTCATAAAGCGCTTATCGCGCAGTTCGCGCGCCACCGGGCCAAACACGCGCGTGCCCACCGGTTCGCCCGCATCGTTGATCAACACGGCCGCGTTCGAGTCGAAGCGGATGTAGGTGCCGTCTTTGCGGCGTGTCTCCTTGCGCATCCGCACTACGACGCAGCGCACTACTTTGCCTTTTTTGATGCTGGAATCGGGCGCCGCTTCCTTCACGCTGGCGGTAATGATATCGCCCAACCCCGCACGCAGCCCCAGGTCGCCGCCGCGCGGCAAAATACATTGCAGCTTGCGCGCACCACTGTTGTCGGCGGCCTCCAACATCGTTCGCATTCCGATCATGACGTTTTCGCTCTCCCCAAAACCGCTCCCTGGCGGTTGCGGCTCAGTTAGCTTGCCCTCCTCTTGAGGGTTTTCTTCTCGCGCGTGTCGGCACGGGCGGTGAGCGCCGGATGCTCCACATTCACTTGCACCGCGCGGCGGACGACATCCGCCAGATCCCACCGCTTCAAACGGCTCATGGGGCGGGACTCCACGATACGGACCTGATCGCCCGGCTTCGCCGTCCCGGTCTCGTCGTGGGCATAGAATTTCTTGCGCCGGCTCACAATGCGCTTATAAAGCGGATGGGGGACGCGGCGGATGACTTCGACCACAATGGTCTTGGCCATTTTGGTGGACACCACCTGGCCGATCTTCTCGTTGCGGGATCTTTGCTGGGCCATGGCGCTATTTCCTCTTTTCCTTCTTCTTCGTGGCAGGCGCCACCGCGGTTTCGCCGGCCCGGTATTTTTCGTTCAGCACCGTCAGCATGCGCGCCCGCTCCTTCTTCGTGTTCCGGTACTTTTTCAGACCTTCGAATTGCCCCATGCCCATTTGAAAAGTGAGGCGGAACAGTTGCTCGCGCGCGTCGCTCGCCTGACGTTCCAGATCGGCCACATCGAGGCCGCGCAATCGCTCTGCTTTGATCATGGTTAACTTACCTTGCTGACTTCCGCCGGCTGGCTGCGCGAAACGAAGCGCGTAGGAACCGAGAGCTTGCCCGCGGCGAGGCGCATCGCCTCTGCCGCCACGCTGGGCGCAACGCCTTCCATTTCAAACAGCATCTTGCCCGGCTTGACCACGGCCACCCAAGCTTCCGGCGCGCCCTTGCCCTTTCCCATACGGGTTTCGGGCGGCTTTTTGGTGATCGGCTTATCGGGGAACACGCGAATCCAGACTTTGCCGCCGCGCTTGATGAAGCGGGTCATCGCGATCCGCGCGGCCTCGATCTGCCGGTTGCTTACCCAACCGCAAGCGAGCGCTTTCAAGCCAAATTCGCCGAACGAGAGCTCGGAGCCGCGCCAGGCTTTGCCCGACATGCGCCCGCGCTGCTGCTTGCGGTATTTCACTTTTTTCGGCATTAACATAGGTAATCAGTCCTTCTGGTCGCTAGTTTTCAGTCATCACTTTTCAGCTAGTTGGCTGATAACTGACAACTGATTACGGACAACTCGTGTCTCTATGCTCCCGGCCCGGTTTCAGGCTCCTTTCCCTCGGGTCCCTGCTGCTCCCGCTGCTGTTCCTGCTTCCAGGACGGGGCAACCGGCGTTGCGAGCGGCGGAATAATGGGCGAGGTCGCCGGTTTCGGCATCTCGGCGGGCGTCTGCTGCACCGCTGGGCCGGCCGCCTCGGCAGGCACGAACCGGCGCTCTTCGCGGCGGCGGCGGCGCGGCTCGCCTTCGTTGCGGAGCGAAGCGCGGCGTCCGGCGGAGCCCTCCAGCACTTCGCCTTTATATACCCACACTTTCACCCCAATCACGCCGTAAGTCGTGTACGCCTGGCTGAAGCCGTAATCGACATCGGCGCGCAGCGTGTGCAGCGGCAACTGACCTTGCAAATACCACTCGCTGCGGGCGATTTCGTTGCCGTTCAACCGGCCCGAGACCCGCACTTTAATCCCTTTACACCCGAACCGCAGCGCCGAATCGACTGCCTTGCGCATCGCGCGCCGGAAGGCAACCCGTTTTTCGAGCTGCAGCGCGATCGATTCCGAGACCAGTTGCGCATCGAGCTCGGGGCGGTGTACTTCCTGGATATCGATGAATACCTCGCGCTTGGTCTTCTTGGCGAGGTCGCCTTTCAGTTTTTCGATCTCGGCGCCTTTGCGTCCGATGATGATGCCGGGACGCGATGTGCGAATCGTGATGCGCAGCTTATTGCCGGGGCGGTCGACTTCAATCGAACTCACTCCGGCCGACTTCAGCCGCCGCAGCAGCGACTGCTTCAGTTCGAGATCCTCGTGCAGCAGCTTGGAATATTCCTGCTTGGAGAACCAGCGCGAGCGCCAGGTCTTGGTGACGCCCAGGCGGAACCCGTATGGATGAACTTTCTGGCCCATGTTAGTCCTTAATCCGCTCCCTCACGGTCGCGGTTCTGCGACGGCTGACAACTGACGACTGCCAGCTTTCTGGTCGCTTATGCTTCCGGCTCGGCTTCATTCTTCCTCTTCCTCCGCGCGCTCGCCCAGCTTGACCACGATGTGCGACATGCGCCGCTGATAGCGGAAGGCGCGGCCCATCGGCGCCGGGCGGATGCGCTTCGTGCGCGGCCCTTCGTTGACATATGCTTCGGCGACAAACAGCCGGTCCACATCTACGTCCTCGGAACGATTCTCCGCGTTGGAGATCGCCGAGCGCAGCACTTTTTCGACCGCCGGCGCAACGCGCTTCTTGGTCGAGCCGAGAATGGTCACTGCTTCGCCCGCCTGCATGCCGCGGATCATGTCCACAACCAGACGCGCTTTCTGGGCCGAGGTGCGCACATAGCGCGCTTCCGCCTTAGCCAAAATCGGAGTCGCCTGGGCCATCACCTCGCTCCTTTCTCGGTCGCCTTGGCGGCGTGGCCTTTAAACGTGCGCGTGGGGGAAAATTCGCCCAGCTTGTGTCCCACCATATTTTCCGTGATGTAGACCGGGATGAATTTTTTCCCGTTGTGCACGCCGAGCGTATGGCCTACGAAATCGGGCACGATGGTAGAGCGGCGCGACCAGGTGCGCACCACCTGCTTCTGATTCTTGTCGTTCAGCACGCCCACCTTGAGTAAGAGGTGGTTATCGGTGAACGGTCCTTTCTTGAGCGATCGACTCATATGGTTACCGCTTTTTCGCCTTTCTGGTCACAATCCAGCGGTCTGTACGCTTGTTATTGCGGGTTTTGAAGCCGCGCGTGGGCTGGCCCCAGGGCGTGACCGGGTGGCGGCCGCCGGAAGTTTTGCCTTCGCCACCGCCATGCGGATGATCGACCGGATTCATGGAAACGCCGCGGTTGTGGGGCCGGCGTCCGAGCCAGCGCTTGCGCCCGGCTTTTCCGAGCGACACGTTTTCGTGCTCGACATTGCCCACCTGACCGATCGTGGCCATGCACTCAAGCTGTACCCTGCGCACTTCGCCCGAGGGCAGTTTCAAGAGCGCGATCCCGCCTTCTTTCGAGATCAATTGCACCTGCGAGCCGGCCGAACGCGCCATCTGGCCGCCTTTGCCGGGGCGCAGCTCGACGTTGTGCACCACCGTGCCGGCGGGGATGTTTTTCAGCGGCAGCGCGTTGCCCGCCAGAATATCGGCATCCGGACCCGAACTGACCATGCGGCCCACTTCAAGACCCACCGGCCAGAGAATATAGCGCTTTTCGCCATCTATGTAATGCAGCAACGCAATGCGGGCCGAGCGGTTGGGATCGTATTCGATGGCGGCTACCTTCGCGTTCACGCCGGTCTTGTCGCGGCGGAAATCGACCACGCGGTAAGCGCGCTTGGCCCCGCCGCCGCGAAAGCGCAGCGAAATATGCCCGCGCGCATCGCGTCCGCCGGTGCGCTTCTTGCCCCTTACCAGCGATTTTTCCGGCTGCTGCTTGGTGATCTCCTCGCGTGTCAGGTAGGTTTGGTACCTGCGCGTGGGAGTTACGGGCCGGAGTTTTTTGATTGGCATTCGAGTGCTCGCTTCCTACTAACTAATGTCCGAATATTCCGGCATCTTCTGCCCGGCGCGCAGCCGCACATAGGCCTTTTTCCAATCCGGCGCGTAGCCGGTAAAGCGGCCGCGGCGGCCCAGCTTGCCGGCGTAATTACTCGTGCGAACTTCGGCGACTTTCACGCGGAACACGGTTTCTACCGCCTGCTTGATCTGAATCTTATTCGCCTGCGTATGCACCTCGAAGCAGAGCGTGCGCTCGGCTTCGCGCTTCGCATGGCCCTTTTCGGTGACCAGCGGACGGCGGATCACATCGTAAACATTCATTACGCCAGCGCCTCCGAAAGTTTTCTCGCCGCGCCCTCGCTCAGCAGCACATGCCGGTATTTCAAAAGATCGTAGGCGTTCACATCTCGCGTCCCCACCAGCTTAATGCCGGGCAGATTGCGCGAGGCTCGGATCAGGTTGGTGTTTTCGTGCATCTCCACCAGCAGCACCGAGCGTCCGGCTTCCAGACGCCCAAGCACGCCGGCCATACTCTTCGTCTTGTGATCGGCCAGCTCGAACGCCTTAATGACTTTCAACTCGCCATCGCGCAGTTTGGCGGAGAGCGCCGAACGCAAGGCGCCCAAAATCATTTTGCGCGGCAGTTTGTAATCGTAGCTGCGCGGCTGCGGCCCGTGTACCGTACCGCCGTGGCGCCACAATGGCGAGCGGATCGAACCCATGCGGGCGCGGCCGGTACCTTTCTGCTTCCACAGTTTCTTACCCGAACCCGAGACTTCGTGCCGCGTCTTCGTCTTCGCCGAGCCGGAGCGCCGCGCCGCAGTGTAATGGCGCACGGTTTCGTACAGCAGCGCCTCGTTCACATCGGCGCCAAATACGGCATCCGCGAGTTCGACCGAGCCGGCCGGCGCGTTGTTCAGATCAACCATTTCTACAGTCGGCATGTTGTGTCCTTACCGTTTTGCCCGCCGCATAGTGATGTAGCCGCCGTTCGGTCCGGGAATCGCGCCCTTGACTGCAATCACATTGTCATCGGCATCCACGCTCACGATCTCGAGATTCCGCACGGTAACCTGATCGGTCCCCATACGGCCGGCCATCTTGGTCCCGGGGAAAACGCGCGAGGGGAAGCTGGAAGCGCCAATCGAGCCCGGCGCGCGATGAAACATAGAGCCGTGGCTCGCCGGTCCGCCGCGGAAATGGTGCCGCTTCACCACACCCGCGAACCCGCGGCCTTTACTGGTGCCGATCACATCCACCACTTCCTTCGGCTTAAACTCGTCAGCGAGCACGCGGTCGCCCTGCTTCATGTCGCCGTTGCCGTGCCCGAGCCGGAACTCGCGCAGAAAGCGCACGCCGTCGGCGCCCGACTTTGCCAGATGCCCGGCAGCGGGCTTGTTCGGCTTTTTCCAAAATTCGACCAGCCCGAGTTGCACGGCGTCGTAGCCGTCGGCAGCGGGCGTCTTGCGCTGCGTCACCACGCAGGGACCGGCTTTCACCAGCGTGACCGGAACCACCTGACCGTTGGCGGCGAACACCTGCGTCATTCCAATCTTCTTGCCGAGAATTCCTGGACTCATCCTTTACTCACCTACCTGTCCCAAGTGCCCACACGAGTGTGGGCCTGGCACGCCGAGAGCGTGCGCCACGCGGTTCCTTCATTGCTGCCTGCTCTTGCCAAACGCTTTGATCTCCACGTCCACGCCCGCCGGCAGGTCGAGCTTCATGAGCGCGTCCACGGTGTCCTGCGTCGGCTCAAGGATGTCGAGCAGACGCTTATGGGTGCGGATCTCAAACTGCTCCCGCGACTTCTTGTCCACATGCGGCGACCGCAGCACGGTATAGCGGTTCTTCAACGTCGGCAGCGGAATCGGCCCCGCGACCGTAGCCCCGGTGCGCTTCGCCGTGTCCACGATGTCGCCGGTCGATTGATCGAGGACGCGGTGGTCGTAGGCTTTCAGCCGGATGCGGATGCGTTCTTTCATTGGCATAAGCTTTCAGCTTTCCGCTACTCCACAATCTCGCTGACGGTTCCGGCCCCCACCGTGCGGCCGCCTTCGCGAATGGCGAAACGCAAGCCCTTGTCCATGGCCACCGGCGTGATCAGGTCCACCTCAATCGAGACGTTGTCGCCCGGCATAATCATCTCCGTGCCTTCGGGCAGCTTCGCCACTCCCGTCACGTCCGTCGTGCGGAAGTAAAACTGCGGCCGGTAGCCGTTGAAAAACGGCGTGTGCCGCCCGCCTTCTTCCTTCGACAGCACGTATACTTCGCCCTTGAACTTCTTGAACGGCTTGATCGTATTCGGTTTCGCGATCACCTGCCCGCGCTCCACATCCGTCTTCTCGATGCCGCGCAAAAGCAGGCCCACGTTGTCCCCCGCCCGCCCTTCGTCAAGCAGCTTCTTGAACATCTCCACTCCGGTCACCACCGTCTTGCGCGTGTCGGCGAAACCTACGATCTCCATATCCTCGCCCACTTTGCAGATCCCGCGCTCGATGCGCCCGGTCACCACCGTGCCGCGCCCCTGGATCGAAAAGATATCTTCGATCGGCATCAGAAACGGCTTGTCCACCGCCCGCTGCGGCACCGGAATGTATTCGTCCACCTTCGCCATCAGCTCGTCGACCGACTGCTCCCATTTCGCCTCGCCGTTCAGCGCTCCGAGCGCGCTCACCCGCACCACCGGCAGATCGTCGCCCGGAAACTGATAACTCTTCAGCAGCTCGCGCACTTCCAGCTCCACCAGCTCCAGCAGCTCCGGGTCGTCCACCATGTCCACCTTGTTCAAGGCCACCACGATGTAGGGC
>JBOGMI010000231.1:0-1954 GCA_050746645.1 Bryobacteraceae bacterium
CACTACTTCTCGGTTGGGAAGAACGGCGCCATTCATACCGATATGCGCACTTGGGGCGAAAGGGTCTCTCCCTCCTACTTCAAGGTAATGGGAACACGCATCCTGGAAGGCCGCGGCTTCAAGCCCGAAGACGCGAAGCGTGTATGCCTGCTGAGCGCTTCGGCAGCAGCCTACTTCTTCCCAAGCCAGGGTGCTCTGGGCAAATTGGTCTATTTTGCTGGCAGGCATGGTTCCCAAACGGACGGGAAGACGCTCAATCCCAACGAAGCCTGCCGCGTGATCGGAATCGCCGAAAATGCCCGCTTTCTGTCTCTGACCCAAGCTCCGCCGCGCGCCCTCTACCGTCTAGCTACCGCTAGCGACGGCTGGCAAACCGGAGCTATCCTGGCGGTGCGCAGTTCCAGCGCCAAAGTGGCGGCCGCCGCGATCCGAGATGCCGTCCATCGCGTCGTGCCCGCTGTTCCCGAACCCGGGATCTTCACTTTTGACGAGCTGATCAAGAAGAATCTGGAAAGAGAAAGGATGCTGATGGGCCTCTCCGGATGCTTTGCCGGAATCGCATTGCTCTTGACTGCCATCGGCCTCTACGGCTTGCTCTCGCGCATCGTCACGCTGCGAACGAAAGAGATCGGGTTGCGTTTGGCGCTGGGCGCTCAGCCGCGAAATGCTCTGGCTCTGGTCATCCGGCAATCGCTCCGCCTCGTATTGATTGGTGCCGGAATCGGCCTGCTCGCCGCATTCGGCATCACGCGCCTGCTGCGAACTCTATTATTTGGCATTCGGCCCAACGACCCTTGGATTCTCTCCGCCGCCACCGCCGCGCTGATTGCCGTGGCCCTGCTCGCGAGTTATCTCCCCGCCCGCCGCGCATCCAAAGTGGACCCAATGACAGCCTTGCGCGAGGAATAGAGGAAAATAAAAGTGATGACCGGGGTTCAGTTCGTAACCGATGACAAAGGCCATAAGGTCGCGGTTCTCATCGACCTCAAGAAGCATGGAGAGAGACTGCAAGATTTCTGGGACGGTCTGATTTCCGAATCGCGACGGAAGGAAAAGGGCATACCTCTCGAAAAGATCAAGGCAGATCTCATCAAGCGCGGCCGGCTTCGTGGATAACTACGCTGTCGAGGTAAAGCCGTCAGCACGAAAGGAACTCGAAGCTCTTCCGGACTCTGTGCTTTCTCGCCTCATCCGCAAAATGGAATCGCTCGGGCAAAATCCCAGGCCCGCGGGATGCAGAAAGCTCAAAGGCTATAAGGACCATTGGCGCATTCGAATAGGCGACTGGCGCATGCTGTACATCGTTGATGACACGGCCAAACGAGTGCGCATAACCCGCATCGCGCACCGGCGCGAGGTGTACGACTAATCCGCCGTTATGCTCCCATCGCCCCAGGCCGCCGGTCGGCCAAAGTGGACCCCATGACCGCTCCGCGGGAGGAGTGAGGAGGTCACACGCGCTTCGCCAGGATCTCCGAAGCCTGACGTTTCGCGTGCAGGATCGCGGCAACTTGCAGTGGCTTCGTTTCAGGACGATAAACAATCAGATACGAGTACACCGAGAGAAAGCGGACGTTCGCCGACGTTAAATCCGGTCGCAAGTGACCAGCATGAGGAAAATTCGCCAAATAGACGCATTTGTCGCGAATCACGGATTCCACACGATCCGCAGTTTCCTTGCTGCTTTCTTTTTTGATGTAGCGCCAGATTTGTACGAGATCCCGGGCCGCCTGCGGCGCCAGAACGTAGCGAGAGTTCACTCCTCTTGAGCTCTCAGCCGTTGGAGATAGGAATCAAGCTCATCCTCAGGGATGCCTTCGCCTCGGCCCAGTTCATCAATGCCTCGGCGGATTTGTTGTTCAATCGCTTCACGGTTTGCCCATAGGAATTCGTCTTGCTCGTGCAAAACCTCGAGCGCGCGGTCAATGACATCGCCTGTGTCCCGATATGCGCC
>JBOGMI010000232.1:0-3133 GCA_050746645.1 Bryobacteraceae bacterium
GCAATGGCGACCCGCTGGCGCTGTCCGCCCGAGAGTTCGTTCGGCTTGTGCATCATGCGCTGTTCGAGATCCACGGCGCGCAGCGCGGCCCGCGCCCGCTCGAGCCGCTGCTGGGCAGGCACGCCGGCATAAATCAGCGGCAGCTCGACATTGTGGAGCGCCGAGGCGCGCGCCAGCAGATTGAAGCTCTGAAACACGAATCCGATCTCTTTATTGCGGATGCGGGCCAGCTCGTCGTCGTCCATGTCGCTCACCAGCTTGCCGTTCAGGTAGTAAAGGCCCTTGGTGGGCGTATCCAGGCAGCCGATCAGATTCATGAGCGTGGATTTACCGGAGCCGGACGGGCCCATGATGGCCACGTACTCGCCTCTCTTGATTTCAATATCCACTCCCGAGACCGCATGGATCTCCTGATCCCCCATGATGTAGGTCTTCCACAAATCGTAGCTGCGGATGACCACCCCGTCGCGCTGGAGCTGGTTGCCGCGCTCCTGGCGCTCTTTGGAGCTGAGATCGTGGATGGGTGTTTGCAGCGTCGCCATCGGTACCGGTTGCCGTTCCTGCGCTATTTTCAGCTTGACATGGCGCCGGCGCCCATGGGCAGTTTATTGTTCACGCGCACTTTGGCCCCGTTGCGAATGGTTCGGATCACTTCGTAGCTTCCGGTGACGATTGGTTCGCCTTTCTTCAACCCGCTGAGAACCTCGATATTGGTGGTGCCGGTAATGCCCGTCTTGACTTCATGGAACTCGGCCTTGCCATGATCAACCACAAACACGCCTTGCAGTTCCTTCTTCGCCGATTTCCGCGCCTTGGGGTCGAGCCGCTGCCCGGGCTTGTGCGGATGCAGTTGGCCGGCCTCGCGAATGGTGAGCGCCTGAATCGGAATCGCCAGCACGTGCGATCGGGTCGCCGTCGTGATTTTTGCAGTACACGAGAGACCGGGCCGCACCAGGTTTTTCGCAATGTCCAGCGCGATCACCACTTTGAAATCCTTCGCTTCCTGACTCGAGTTCGTGCTCTGCGAGGCGGCAACGCCGGTGGAGCGGACAATCGCGGTATCGCCGATCTCCATGACCTTCCCTGCAAACGTTTGATTGGGGAGCGCGTCGATGGTAACGGCGGCGGGCTGGCCGACCTTCACGCCCACAATGTCGGTTTCGTCCACATGCACTTCGGCGGTGATCAGCGACATGTCGGCGATGGTCATGATGGTGGACGCGGCCGAATTCTGGATGCCCGGCACCACGGTTTCGCCCACGCGAACCGGCAGATCCGTCACCACTCCGTCGAGCGGCGCGACGGCTTCATATTGGGAAAGAATATTTTGCGAACGCGTTAGCATGGCACGCTGTTGCGCAATCGCCACCTGCGCCGCCGAAAGCTGAGCCGCGGTCTGGGCGCGCTGCGCTTTGGCCTGGTCCACGCGCCGTTTCGATTGCAGCACCGTGGCCACCGCAAGATCGTAAGTCGCTTTCGCAGCTTGGTAATTTTGTAGGGCAATCAGCTTGTCTTGATAGAGCGCCTTGCTGCGTTCGAAATTGGCTTTTTGCTGCTCCACATCGACCTGATCATGCTTCACCTGCGCTTTGGCGACGGCTATGTTGTCGTCCGACACCTTGAGCGAAGCTTCCGCCGCCGCGGAGCTCGCCAAAGCGGATTTCAGCACTGCCTGCTGCGCGCTAACATTGGCGGCCGGCTGCACGCTCGCCAAACGCGCCAGCACCTGACCTCTCTTGACGCGATCGCCTTCCTTGACCAGGATCGCCGTAATCTGGGCCGGTCCTTCCGTGTTGGCGCCGAGGTTGATGTAATTCCTCGGCTTGATCTCGCCGGTCGCGGTGACCAGGGAGGTGAGATTCATGTCTGCCACCTGACCCGTCTGCACCGTCACCAATCCCCGCTTGCTCATGCGGACGCTGGCGAAAATCACCACCGCGATCACCAGCAGCAAACCGCATAGGATCAGCGTCTTTCTTCTTTTCTTCAAAATGTTGTAGCTCCGCCTCCGCAAGTTGGCAGACGGAAATCCTTCGAGGAAAGTTCCCTTAAGGGCTGTATTTCAACTCTAGCATCGAATGACCAGCCTGCCGAACAGAACCCCGACCGTGAGGGAGGGGACTGGCCCCAGTCTGAGCTTTCAGCGGTCAGCAGTCAGCGATCAGCTTTTGAACTGACGGCTGATAGCTGATAGCCGACAGCTATCACCTACACATAAATTCTCTTCACCCTGGCGTGAATGCCGCACAAAACGCTATAGGAAATGGTTCCGGCGAGCCGGGCGATTTTCTGTGCGTCCATGCGCACGCTGCCTTCCGCCCCCAGCAGCGTCACGGCGCTGCCCGGCCTGGCTTCCGGCGCATGGGTCACATCGATGGAGGTGAGATCCATGGAAACCGCGCCGACAATGGGCGCCAGCTTCCCGTTCACGATGACACTGCCGCGGTTCGAGAGCCGGTGCGGGATGCCATCGGCGTAGCCGGCCGCGAGCACGGCAATACGCATCGGCTGCGGCGCACGAAACATTCCTCCATAGCCGATCAGCGTTCCGGCGGGAACTTCTTTTACCGAAAGCACCGTCGCCCTCCACGTCAACGCTGCTTTCACGTCTAGAATCCTGGCGGGAGCATTGCCGCGGGCAGGCGAAATATAGCCGTAAATGGCGTGGCCGGGCCGGATCATCTGCCCCCACGCCTGCCGCCTCCCATAGGCAACCGGAATCGTGCTGGACAGATGCCTCAGCGGCGGGCGGATGCCGATTTGGGCTAATCCATGGGCGATCTTCTCAAACTCTGCACTCTGCTCTTCGGTCTGCGAACTCTGATAATTCGCCGAGGAGGCGAAGTGCGTCATCAAGCCTTCTAGTTCGGTGTTGGTTGCAGCGAAAACGGCTTCGGCAATCGCTGGCGCGCCGCAGCGCACCCCCAGGCGGCCCATCCCTGAATCGATTTTCAGATGATAGCGGATGCGTTCGCCGCGAACCGCCGCCAGCCGATCCAGCGCCGCAATATCTTCGAGCGAATGAATCACGGGCGTCAGCCCATAGGCGAGCATCGCCTCGCGCGTGAAGGGCAGAAAATCGGCCATCACCAGAATGCGGGCCTCGATGCCGGCTTCGCGCAGCACGATTCCT
>JBOGMI010000233.1:0-2962 GCA_050746645.1 Bryobacteraceae bacterium
ACATGCTGCGTTGCGAATCCGCGGTTCAGGTGCAACAAGTGATAGAGCGTGTGCAGCAGCAGCGCCGAGCCGGAAAGCATAACGATTGCGAGGCTCAACTGGGCGACAACCAGTAAATCGCGATACCTTTGCTGTTTCCGGCCACCCGCAACTGCTCCCGCGCTTTCCCGCAAGGCCCTCTCGATATCCTGGCGCGCGGCCTGCCAGATCGGAGCCATCCCGAAGAGCAGCGCACAGATTACGGCAATTCCCAGCATGGCGAGGCAGACTTCGGGATGCAGGTTGATCTGCTGCGCACGGGGGATCACGCCGGCCCCAAGATGTTTTAAAAGACCCAGCGAAGCCGAGGCCAGGCCCAGACCGGCGGCTGTTCCGATCAGCGCCAGCAGCAAGCTTTCGGTGAAGATCTGTCTGGCAATGCGCATTCTGCTCCCGCCCAGCGCCGCGCGAATCGCCATTTCGCGCTTGCGGCCAAGCGCGCGCGCCAGTTGCAAATTGGCGATATTCGCGCAGGCAATCAGAAGCAGCAGGGCAACGGCCCCGAGGAGAGCAAGGAGCGCAGGGCGTGCATCTCCGGTGAGGTCCTGGCGGTAGGACTGCGCCACGAAACTTTGACCTTTATCGCTGTCCGGATATGCCTTCGCGAGGCGGTCTGCGACGATTTTCAGTTCA
This sequence comes from Bryobacteraceae bacterium, assembly GCA_050746645.1. Lineage (GTDB taxonomy): Bacteria > Acidobacteriota > Terriglobia > Bryobacterales > Bryobacteraceae > Bog-105. The sequence continues at coordinate 673 of JBOGMI010000233.1, forward strand.
GCTTGCGCGGCGGTGAGAGTCACGCCGGGTTTGAGCCTTGCGATGAGCCAAAAGCTTTGCGTGCCACGGCTCATTGTCTCCGGATTACGTTGAATCGGAATCCAGAATTCGTCTTCGCGCGAGTGAAAACTAAAGCCGTCTGGCAGAACGCCTGAAACCGTACATGATTTTCCATCTACGGCGAGAGTCTGGCCAAGGGCGCGAGAATCGCCTGAGAGATGTTCACGCCAGAATTGCGCACTTATGACCACACTGCAGGGCTTGCCGGGCTGGTCTTCGCCGACTGGGAAAGAGTGGCCAATCATCGGATGAATGCCCAAGACGTCAAACAGATTTGTGCTTGTCATTACCCCGAATGCGTGCACTGCCTTTCCGCCGGGCAGTTGGATGGATGAGCTGATTCCTTTATAGGCGGCGATGGACACGAGGGAGTGGTTTTGCTTTTGCAAATCGAGAAAATCGGGGAAAGATGTGGTGGACCCGCTTCTGTCAGTTGGGAAGGTCGTTTTGATCGAGACAAGCTCGTCCGCATCCGGATACGGCAGCGGCCGCAGCAGCACCGAATCGATCACGGTGAACATCAAAGCGTTCGCGCCGGCGCCGAGCGCAAGCGTGAGAATCGCTACGGCGGTGAAGCCCGGCTTTCGCATGAGTTGCCGCGCTTCGAAACGAATGTCCTGAAGGACGCTGTACATGCTGGGGACAAAAGCAAGTCGGATGCCAAAGCGAAGTGTATATCGATTCTAAGGGATGGGAGCGCGAGAGAGCGCCGCGCGTTCCAATATCGCGAAACCAGTGTCCGAAACTGGGACGAGCCCGCCCGTTACACTGAAAACAGTGCTGGTCACCATTTCCACCGAGCCGCAACGTCCCAAATGGCTGCGTGCGCCGGCTCCGGTTGGCGAAAATTATCGCGAGCTGAAAAACCTAGTTGGCAGGCTCCAACTGCATACGGTTTGCGAATCCGCCGCCTGTCCCAATGTCGGTGAATGCTGGAACCGGCGCACCGCGACGTTCATGATTCTGGGCAATGTGTGCACGCGGCGCTGCGGCTTCTGCGCCGTGCAAAAGGGCGTTCCGCAAGCGGTCGATTATGACGAGCCGCGGCGCGTTGCCGAGGCTTGCGCCGCGCTCGGATTGCGCTATGCGGTCGTCACCAGCGTCGATCGCGACGACCGCAAAGACGGCGGCGCGGAGTTATTTGCTCTTACCATCGAAGCCATCCGCGCGCACGTTCCGGGCTGCAAGATCGAAGTTCTGGTCCCGGATTTTCAAGGCTCGCACGAGGCCATGGATATCGTCATGCACGCCCATCCCGACGTCTTGAATCACAACACGGAAACCGTTCCGCGTCTCTACCGGCAAGTGCGCCTGGGCGCGCGTTACGAGCGCTCGCTCGATATCCTGCGCTACGCCAAACAGGTCCGCCCGCATATTCCGACGAAGTCCGGCATGATGCTCGGCCTCGGAGAAACCCAGGCCGAGGTGCTCCAAGCCATGCGCGAATTGCGCGACCATCACGTCGATATCTTCACGCTTGGTCAATATCTGCGGCCCTCGCCCAAACATCTGCCTATCGTGCGCTATGTACCGCAGGCGGAATTCGATGAATACAAGCAGGCCGGCCGCGAAATGGGATTCGCGCACGTGGAAGCGGGCCCGCTGGTGCGCAGTTCCTACCACGCCGACGCTTCGGAACAAAGCGCCGCGGCGATGCATGCCTGTACGCAGTAATGATCGGTACAGAACGGCTGCAGGCGTTTACCGATGGCGTGCTGGCCATCATCATCACTGTCATGGTGCTGGAGCTTACTGTTCCGCATCGTGTAGATCTCGCCGCGTTGCGACCGCTGCTCCCCGTTCTGCTGAGCTACGCCTTGAGCTTCGTCTATGTCGGCATCTATTGGAACAACCATCACCATATGCTCTATGTCACCGAGCGAGTGAACGGCGGCATTCTTTGGGCGAACCTGCACCTGCTGTTCTGGCTGTCGTTGTTCCCCTTCACCAACGCCTGGATGGCCGAGAACGGTTTCGCGTCGGTGCCGACCGCTGTCTATGGCGGCGTGCTGTTCATGGCGGCGATCGCGTGGTGGATCTTGCAACGCGCCATCCTCGCCGGCCAGCCTCCCGATTCGCTGCTGGCGGCGGCGGTGACGCGCTCGTATAGAGAGAAGATATCTCCCGTGCTCTACGTTGCGGCGATTTGTTTAGCTTTTGTCCAACCCTGGATCGCGAGCGCCATCTATGTGCTGGTCGCCCTGATGTGGATCGTTCCCGACCGCCGCAT
>JBOGMI010000234.1:0-1527 GCA_050746645.1 Bryobacteraceae bacterium
GCGCAGCCCCGACCTTCCCCGCCAGTGTCACACCCGTTCCGTAGACTTGGGCTCGCATGGCTGATTCTCGCTTTCGTCGCAGCGCTGGTGGGGTGAGCTCGCTCGGTCTGCACCTGGTGTGGTGTCCCAGGTTCCGCCGACGTGTCCTGGGCGGTCGAGTAGCTGGCCGGCTTGTCGAGCTGCTCGACGAGATCGCTGCCGAGCACGACTGGCAGATCGTCGCCCGAGAGGTCGTGCCCGACCACGTGCACATCTTCGTGCGGGTACACCCGACCGACTCGCCAGCCGGGGTGGCACGGGCGTTCAAGGGCAGGACCTCTCGCGTGCTTCGAGCCGAGTTTGCGTGGCTGGGACGCCAACGCGCGCTGTGGTCCAAGTCGTACTTCGCCGCCAGCGTTGGATACGTGTCCGAGGCCGCCGTGCGGCGGTACATCGAGCACCAGTGGGACAGAGCGGCATGAGACGGGCCTATAAGCTCCGCCTGCGCCCCACCGCATCCCAGCACCGCCGCTTGGGTGCCTGCCTGGACGCGCACCGCGAGCTGTACAACGCGGCACTCCAAGAGCGCCGGGACGCCTATGAGTGGGTGGTGCGGCGCTCGCCGGGCTACTACGGCCCGGAGCGGTCCAAGAACCCGGTGTCCTACAGCACCCAGTCGGCCCAGCTCAAAGAGATACGCCAGGATCGTCCTGACCTGGCCACCTGGTCCTTCTCGTCCCAACAAGCCACCCTGCGCCGGCTGGAGCGGTCCTTCGCCGCCTTCTTTCGCCGGGTCGTTGCTCGAGAGAAGCCCGGCTATCCGCGCTTCAAGGCCGAACATCGCTTCGACACCGTGGAGTGGCCCAAAGACGGCGATGGAACTCGCTGGCACCCCGAGGCGGCGCGGGTCTATCTGCAGGGCGTCGGCCAGGTCAAGGTCACCGTGCACCGTCCGGTGGCCGGGCGGGTCAAGACGATTGCCGTCAAGCGTGAGGGCCGACGCTGGTACGTCGTGTTGAGCTGCGATGACGTGTCCACCAACGAGCTCGAGCCCACCGGGGCTGTGGTCGGTATCGACGTGGGCATAGCCAGCTTCTTGACCACCTCTGACGGAGACCACCTGGACAACCCCCGCTGGGCGAGGACCGCCGCCGAGCGCCTCGCCGGCGCCCAGGTGGTGCTGGCCCGCAAGAAGCGGGGATCGAACAACCGCCGGGCAGCTCGGGCGACTCTGGCAGCCCGGCATCTCAAGGTGGCCAACCAGCGCCGGGACTTCCACCACAAGACCGCACGCAAGCTGGTGGGCTCCTACGACTTGATCGTGATCGAGGACCTGGCGATCCCCAACATGGTCCGTCGGGCCAAAGCCGTTCCCGATCCCACCCGCCCCGGCGCCTACCTGGCCAACGGGGCAGCGGCCAAGTCCGGGCTCAACCGATCTATCTCCGACGCGGGCTGGGGAGCCTTCGCTCGAGTCCTGCACGCCAAAGCGGAAGAGGCTGGACGTGTGGTGCTCGAAGTGGACCCCCGGCACAGCTCTGATCGCTG
>JBOGMI010000235.1:0-2356 GCA_050746645.1 Bryobacteraceae bacterium
GAGGCCATGCTGCGAACCGGCGTGGAATTGATTTCTATCCAGGACAGCCGCTATCCGGCGCGGCTGCGGGAAATCTTCGATCCACCGATCGTTTTGTTTGCCCGTGGGCATTTGGACCTCCTTCAAGCGCATGCCATAGGCGTTGTCGGAACGCGCCGGCCGACTCCTTATGGTGTCGCCGCGACTGAGCGCCTCACGGCCGATCTCGCCAGGGCCGGCCTCGCCATCGTCAGCGGCATGGCGCGCGGCATCGATACCGCAGCCCACCGTGCCGCACTGCGCGAGCAAGGAGATACCGTCGCTGTCTTCGGCTGCGGCGTGGATATCCTTTATCCAGCCGATAACCGCAAGCTTTACGAAGAGATCGCGCGCAACGGGCTGCTGATCTCGGAATTTCCCATGGGCGCGCCCGCTTATCCGCAAAACTTTCCCATCCGCAACCGCATCGTCAGCGGCCTTTCCGTCGGCGTGCTCATCGTGGAAGGCGCCCAGCATAGCGGCTCCGCTATCACCGCCCGGCTGGCAATGGACCAGAACCGCGAAGTCTTCGCCGTACCCGGGAATATCACCTCCAAGATGAGCTGGGGACCGAACCTGCTCATCAAACAAGGAGCGAAGCTGGTTCAGGAATGGACCGACATTACCAACGAACTCCCGGCCGCCATCCGGCGGGATCTCGTCGCCAGAGCACAGCAAAAGCTCGTCCCCGGAAGCGAGGCGGCGGTCACTGCGGATGGGCCGGAAACACCACTGCAAGCGCTTTCAAAACGCCTCCTGAATTCACTGCAAGTTGATGCTCCTCAACAATTTGAGGCACTTCTTGCAACCTTCGAAGAGGTTTCCTCATCTGAGTTAATCAGCGCGCTGTTCGATCTGGAAATGGCGGGCTTGGTCCGCCAGCTTCCCGGAAAGAACTTCGTCAAAGTGTGGTAAAAGAGTAGCGTTCCAATCCGCGGGCTCCTCAAAGCCGCCCGCCAACAAAAGATTACGGTTTCTTCATAAAATCAAGTATGGCTAAATCTCTCGTCATCGTTGAGTCTCCGGCGAAGGCGAAAACGATCGGAAAGTATCTCGGCAAGCAGTACATCGTCAAAGCCTGTATTGGGCATATAAAGGATCTGCCCAAGAAAGATCTGGCGGTGGACGTCGAGCGCGACTTCACGCCTCATTACGAAGTGATCGAAGGCAAGAAAAAGCTGATCGCGGAGTTGAAGCGCACGGCAAAAACGGTCGACTCCGTTTACCTGGCGGCCGACCCGGACCGCGAGGGTGAAGCCATCTGCTGGCATCTGAAAGAAGAGCTGGAGCCGAGGAAATCCGAAAAACCGGCCATCTTCCGGGTCATGTTCAACGAGATCACTGCGAACGCGGTGAAGCGGGCCTTCGACCGGCCCACGGCGGTGAACGTGAACCTGGTCGAAGCGCAGCAGGCGCGGCGCGTTTTGGACCGGCTGGTCGGCTACAAAATTTCTCCGCTGCTCTGGGACAAAGTGCGGCGCGGACTCTCGGCCGGCCGTGTGCAGACGGTGGCGCTGCGGCTCATCGTCGAGCGCGAGCGGGAGATCCGGGCTTTCCAGAAGCAGGAGTATTGGACCATCGACGTCCTGTTGAACGGCCAGAAGCCGCCGGTCCTGACAGCTCGGCTGTTCAAGCGCGCCAACGAAACGCCGCAGATCGGCAACGAAGCGGCGGCACAATCGATCGTCGGCGATCTCGACGGTGCCGGCTACACCGTCCGGTCGGTCTCGACGCGCGAGAAGCGGCGCAATCCCGTGCCGCCTTTTATCACCTCTACCTTGCAGCAAGACGCGGCACGCAAGCTTCGCTTCAGCGTTAAGCGCACGATGGGGCTGGCCCAGTCGCTTTACGAAGGCAAGGAACTTGGCGCGGAAGGCTCGGTGGGCCTGATTACCTACATGCGTACCGATTCAACTCGCGTTTCCGAAGAGGCCCTCGCCGAAGTGCGCGGAATGATCACCGAGCGCTACGGCAAGGAGTATCTGCCCGGCTCGGCCAATATATATAAAACGAAGAAGGATGCCCAGGATGCGCACGAGGCGATCCGTCCCACTTCCGTACTGCGGACGCCCGATTCGCTCCAAAGCTATCTTAAGGAAGACGAGCTGAAGCTCTACCGGCTGATTTGGATGCGTTTTATCGCCTCACAGATGATGCCCGCGCTGCTCGATCAGACGACGATCGATGTCGCCTCTACGGGCAAGAGCAAGACCGACTACATTTTCCGCGCCACCGGCAGCGTGATGAAGTTCGACGGCTTCCTCAAGGTTTACGAAGAAGGCAAAGACCAGAAAGACGAAGACGACGAGGACCTCAAACACAAGCTGCCCGCGGTTTC
>JBOGMI010000236.1:0-11809 GCA_050746645.1 Bryobacteraceae bacterium
GGGCTGATGGTCATGATGTAGAAGCCGCGCACGTCGTCTTCGCCGCCAATGTAATAGCGGCTGTACGGTGGCGCGACCTTGCCGTTGAATCCGGTGATCATCCGTGCGTTCCAGTGAAACGCCAGAATGTTGTTCTTGAATATCGGCGCCCGGTGGAAATAAGAGACGTCGAGCGCCGGCTGGAGGTAATTCACATTGCCACCCAGGGCGCTGCCGGTGAAGCCAAAGCTGAGGTTCGCGCGCAGGCCGTGCGTGGGCGTCATGGGATTGTCTACCCTGTCATAGGAGAACATCGGCGTGATGGTGCTGGCCTTGATTCCGGAAAGCGAATTGCACCCGGCGACCGTAGGCCCTCCGGCAACCGTCTGGCAGTTCGCCGCATTGACTACTTCCGATGGTCCGCCCACGCCCTCAAAATTCAGATAACCGAAATACTGCCTCGCGGCACCGGTCAGGGGGTTGAGTTTTTGGATGCTGTAGCTGTAGCTCAAGCCCACGCGAGCGAAGCTGCGCTTCAGGTGATAGCTCGCGAAGGTGGTGAATCCGTAGCCGTTCGTCGTGTAGTTCAGCAGATTATCCCCGCCCAGCGAGTTGAACAGCCCGGTCAGGTTTTGGCCATAAAAAACTGATTCCTGCTGGCCCTCGTTAAAGCTGTAGCGCTGGTAAAAAATGGTGAATCCGGTCTCGATCGGACGGCCCATAAAATAAGGCTCGGTGAAGCCGAACGTTACATCGTTCATCAGCGTGCCGAGCTGGCTGGTCAGGCTGAGCGTCTCGCCGAGTCCAAGGAAATTATTCGTCGCATAGGAAAAACCAATGAAGCTGCCGAAGATGCCCGAAACGCCGCCATTGAGCTGAATCGAATTCTTTCCCCGCTCGTGTACCTTCAGCAGCAGATCCACCGTATTCGTCTTGGGATCGCGCGTGATCTGAGTATCCTTGTCGGCCTTTAGGGGCTGGAAATAGCCGAGCTGGTTGAGGCGCAGGATGCTGGTGTCCCAAAGCTGCTGGCTGTAGAGATCGCCTTCGTTGATCAGCAGTTGCCGCCGGATCACCTTGTCGCGTGTGGTCGTGTTGCCCTGAAAATCGATGCGCCGGACAAAAAACTGATGCCCTTCGTCGATATCCAGGTTCAGGTCGATTTTATCCGTGCCCGAAACCGGCTCGGGGTCGGGCGAACCCACGAAATCGATATAGCCGAAATTCGCGTACAGCTTTTTCATCTGGTCCAGGCCCTTTTGCAGCTTCTCGGTAGAGAACACGTCGCCGGGCTTCATCTTGAACACCTGGCTGGCGATCAGATTGGGCGTCTTGAACAGCTTCATGCCCACAAAGTTGAAATTGCGCAGGTAGTATTTGTCGCCTTCCGATAGCACCACCGTGATGTCCACGCGCTTGCCCGGCTTCTTGGGGTTGAACAGCGGAATTCTGACGCCGTGGCCGTACACGTCGTAGATGTGCTGATTGTGACTGATGACGTGCGCCTCGAAGTACCCGCGCGATTGATAGAACTGCCGGATGCGCTCGAAATCCTCGTCCAGTTTCGCCGAATCGTAGGTGCGCGGGAACAGATCCTCCAGCAGCCAGGAGTGCGGAATGCCGATCGGCCGCGTGTTTTTCATGGCTTCGATAACCGTGCGGTCGTTAAAGGCGTGGTTGCCTTCGATCCAAATATGGTTGACCTTGACTTTGGGGCCTTCATTGATTTTGAAGGTGACGTCCACGCCTCCCGGCGGGACCTGCCGCACCACCGGGGTGACCGTGGCATATTGATGGCCGCGCTCGGCCTCGAACTCCTCCAGCACGTTCTTGGCGTGCTGAATCTTGCCCGGATCGTATTGCGATTCGGGCACCAGCGACACGTGCCGGTCCTTGAAGCGGTCCAGAATATCGGATTTCGTGATCGCCTTGTTGCCCACGTAATCGATGGTATGGATCATCCGCCGCTCGGTCACCACGAAGCGCAGCACGATGCCGCCCTTGGGTCCCTTCTGGGTTTCCACCCTGATATCGTCAAACCGCCCCGTGTTCCACAGCGCCATAAAATCGCGATGTACCGTTGCGGGATCGTAGACGTCGCCTACGCGCGAATAAATGAGCGCGCGCATGTAGTCCTGGGAAACACGGCGCTGGCCGCGAAATTCGATCGCCTCAATCACGTTTTTCGCCACCGTCGGGCCTTTGGCCTTGGCTTGCGGCTTCTGCTGCGGCGCCGTGGGCACGTTTTCAAAGGGGTTTTGCGCCGAGGGTGCTTTGGGCGGGGCCGGCTGGCCCTTCGCTGGAGGGGTCTGCGGTTTCTGCTGCGCGCTCTGCTTCTGCTGCTGTGTTTGCGCCTGAGCGGCGCCGGACAGCGCACCGAAAAGGTAAACACCCGCGATCAAGTAAGCTGCGAGTGGCGGCATGCGCAGGCATTTCAGCCTGTGATGGGACATCCTAGAAGCGAATCCTTTCCGTAGTGCGCGACAGATCCCCTGACGTCACACTGAGGAGGCTGGTTTCAGCGCGAGTGCCTTGCACTTGGAACCGAAAAGTCCCCCGGAGGTTGTGAATCAAACTCCCTAGTGTAGCGGATGCCGATCGGAGGAGAGTCCTGAGCTGTGGCCTAAACTGAGGGCATGAGCAAGCAATATTCGGCCCCACCCCCCATGACCATCGATCCGGCCAAAAATTATGTGGCGCGCATCGCCACTCCGCACGGCGAGATCGTCGCCGATCTGTTTCCCAAGGATGCTCCCAAGACCGTGAACAATTTCGTGTTCCTGGCCCGCGACAGCTTTTACGACGGTACCGTGTTCCATCGCGTCATCCCCGATTTCATGATTCAGGGCGGCGATCCCACCGCTTCCGGCCGCGGCGGCCCCGGCTATCGCTTTGAAGACGAAACCAAGAACAATCCCCGCAAGCATCAGGTCGGATCCTTTTCCATGGCCAATGCCGGCCCCAATACCAACGGCAGCCAATTTTTCATTACGCACGTAGTGACCGATTGGCTCAATGGTAAACACACCGTCTTCGGCCAGGTGCGCTCCGGCCAGGAAGTGGTGAACTCCATCCGCCAAGGCGACGCCATCGCCTCCGTGACGATTGAAGAATCCTAGCCCCGCTGCGTTCGCGCTACGCTAATGTCAGATGCTCGGGGACAGGCGCTCTGTCCCAAGCGGTTTTTGCCCGTGGGCAGAGTTGCTTGTACCCCGGTTTGTCCCGTGGGTTCGCTATAGGAACTTCCGAAACATGACGCTGGCAATCACAGCGATGCGCGCTTTCGTATTCACGATATTCACGCTCTTTTGCGCCGCCAGTCTGTTTGCCGCGCGGAAGGTCGTCTCGCCCACTACTTCGGCGGCAAACAGCAAGGTCGAGATTCAAGCCACCCTCACGCTCTCCGAACAGCAAGTGGCGCAAAAGCTCGGCATCGATCCGGGCAAAGGCATCGTCATTCTGCACGTGCGCATCGAATCCACCTCGGATAAACCCATTCAAGTCAGTCCCGACGATTTCATTTTGCTGGCCCACAACGACGGCGAACGTTCCAAGCCGTTCGAACCGGCCGAGATCGCCGGAAGCGGAGCCATGGTGCTCACCGACAAGACCAGCATCAAGCATTCCGGAGTCTTGGCTGGTTTCGGCGGAATGATTGGCGGCGGAGGCGTTTCGCCGGGCGACCCGAAGGACATACATGTTGCCGCAAAGATGGACGACAAGGCTCAGGGCAACGCCAAACTCCTCGAGATTCTCAAGAAGAAGGAGCTGCCGCGGAAGGATACCGCAAATGCAGTGGACGGTTATCTCTACTTCCCGCTCAAGGGGAAGCACAAGCTGAAGAATATGGCCGTACTCTATCGAGGTTCAGCCGGCCGGCTGAACCTCGAATTCAAGCACTGAGTTACTACTTACTAAGTCTTCTTAATTGACTTAATGTGGATGGTCGTACCGTTTTCCGTGCCGTTGATTTTGACTTCCTGGCCGGCGTGCTTGGCTGCTTTGTGCTCGGAAGCCTGGTCGAACGTGAAGACTTTCCCGTTGCGCACCAGAACCGGATCGATACCACTCCTCAGGCACTTCTTGATGCACTTCGTGTTGGCCGCGCTTACGCTCGAATGCATTGTTTTGCAATGCGCGTCCGAGATATAACCATTAAGCTGTGCGGCAAAAGCCCCACCAGCAAATAAACAGCCTGTTGCAAACAGGCTAAGTAGCAGTTTCATATACCGCCCTCCATAAAGTATTGTACTCCCGTCAGATTTCCAGGATTACCGGCATGATGAGCGGCCTGCGCTGCGTCTGCTTGCTGAGGAAGCGCTTGAGCTCGATTCGTATCTTCTCCTGCATCAGGCCCCAATCGCCGCGCTCCTCCGCTGTAGAGCTTTCCAGCGTGCGCGCAACCACCGTCCGCGCCTCCTGCAAAATGGGCCCTCCATCGCCGCCCAAAAAACCGCGGCTGACGATCTCGGGCAGCGTCTCGCTTCTGCCGGTGAGCTTATTGATGGCGATGACGGGCAGCACGAAGCCGTCTTCGGAAAGATGCCTGCGGTCGCGAATGGTGAGTTCTTCCACCACGTCGTCGAGCGATCCCGAATCGATGCAGACGCGCCCGACGTTAATCTTCTCGCCGCGCCGCGCGCCCGCACTGTCGATTTCCAGCGTCTCGCCGGTTTCGATCACAAAGGTATCTTCGAGTCCGGCGCAGCGCAGATGCTGGGCCAGCGAGGCGTGGCGCGAGAGCTGGCGGTATTCGCCGTGAATGGGAACGAAATAGCGCGGCCGCACCAGATTCAGCACCAGCTTCAATTCCTCCTCGCTGGCATGGCCGGAGACGTGTACCGGCGGCCGCATGGTGCCGTAGATCAGATCCGCGCCGCGTTTGGCGATATGGTTCATCATGCGAAAGATCGCCTTTTCGTTGCCGGGAATGATGCGCGAACTCAAAACCACCGTGTCGCCTGGCTTGAGATACAGATGCTTGTGATTATCCACCGCCACGCGGGACATCGCCGACATCGGCTCGCCTTGCGTACCGGAGACCACCGCCACAACCTTGTCCGGCGGCATCTGCATGATGTCTTGCGGGCGCAGCAGCGTCGAATCGGGCACCGAGAGTAATCCCAGGTTGTGCGCGATCTCCGTCACGTTCAACAAACTGCGTCCGAGAAACGCCACCTTGCGTCCGTATTCATCGGCCAGGTCGAGGACCTGCTGCAATCGGTGAATCGAGCTGCTGAAGCAGGAAATGACCAGCCGTCCATGCGCGCGGGCAAACAGTTCTTCAAAGCGCGGCCGCACGGCGCGTTCGCTCTCGGTATACCCGGGGCGGTCCACATTGGTCGAATCCGACATCAGCAGCAGCACTCCGCGCTTGCCGTATTCGGCCAGCGTGTGCAGATCGAACGGTTCGTTGTCGGTGGGTGTGGGATCGACCTTGAAATCGCCGGTGTGGATCACGACGCCGAGCGGGGTTGTGATTGCGAGCGCAGCCGCGCTCACGATCGAATGCGTAACGTGGATGAACTCGATTTGGAACGGCCCCAGCGTGATCCGCTCGCCGGGCTTTACCGGCAGCAGTTGCGCCGCATCCAGCAGTTGATGCTCCTCCAGCCGCCGCTCCACCAGCGCCAGCGTGAATTCGGTGCCGTAAACCGGCACGTTGAGTTCCGAAAGCAGGAACGGCACCCCGCCGATATGATCCTCGTGCCCATGCGTGAGGATGACCCCACGGACCAGAGACGCATGCTGCTGGAGATATGAAAAATCGGGGGTAACGATATCGACGCCGAGTAACTCCGATTCCGGGAACATCATTCCCGCGTCGATCACAATGATGTCGTCTCCATAGCGCAGAGCCATGGAGTTCATGCCGAACTCTCCCAACCCCCCGATCGGCACGATTTGCAGCTTCACGTCAGCCATTCTCGAAAACGAAGCTAAAGAGTAACACGCAGGCAAGCCGGTTTTCGGCATTGCGGACGCGTTGCCGCTGCTCACTGACGCTCTGAACGATTGCCGGCCTTATCCGCGAGCAATCTGCTCCGCCAGATCGCGGGAATACCGCGATTTCAGCTCCGGGTAAGCCTCCGCCAGCCGGATCAAATCCAGTTCGTCTTTCTTGCGCTTACTCAACCGTCGATGCGGATCGCTCCAGGCCCAAAGCTTGCCCTGTGTTACATCTTCCAGACTGGCGACTCTTAAGCGTGTTCCCAGTACCACAGCCTCGACAGACCGATTGAGGAACGCTTGATGCCTTTTGTCGGTAGTGAACTGTATCCGCAGTTCGCTTTCCGGAGCCCGAACATTGAGAGAGTGCGGATGTTCTTCCGCTAGAAAGCCCTGCTCGCGCAGTGTCTGCGCCAGGTTGGGAAGGTTTGCCGAAATCAGGACAATGTCGGCATCAAGCGTATACACAGGTTCGACATAGCAGTTGACCGCAAGGCCGCCGATCAAGCAATACGGGCCAAACGATTCGCAGATTCGGACGACTCGCGCAAAATCTGTTGCGCCCCCTTGCGTGGTCAACTCAAAGACCTCCGTCGCTGTCACAACTTCACTCTATCGGAAATACCCCTCTCGCGCTCACAATCCCGCTAGCAGCCCCATCAGCAGCGCGGTCCTGTCCGCAATGCGGTCCACCAGAATGCTCTCATTCGCCGCATGCGCGCCCTCGCCCACTCCGCCCAGTCCATCGAGGGTCGGCACGCCCAGCGCCGCCGTGAAACTTCCGTCCGAACCGCCGCCGCTCGAAGATTCCTCCAACTCGACGGCCATTTCGCTCGCGATCTGTTGTGCTTTCGCAAACAGAGTGACGATTTTCTCTGTGCGCTCCATCGGCGGCCGGTTGAATCCGCCTGTAATCTGCAAACCGCAACGCCCCTCGAACGGCTTTAATTCGTAAAACTTGCGGTCGAGCCACGCCGCATCTTCGGCCTCCACGACGCGGGCGTCTACCTCGACGCATGCCTCCGCTGCAACCACGTTGGTTCGCGTCCCCCCGCGGATCACCCCCGGGTTGACGGTGATCCGGCGCGTCGCATCGGTCCACGAAGCGATCTCAATTACCTGCCTCGCCGCTTCCACAACCGCGCTCGCGCCGTTTTCAAAATCCAATCCCGCGTGCGAGGCGCGCCCCTGCACCGAAATCGTATAGTGGCCCACGCCTTTACGCGACGTTTTTAACTTGCCCGCCAGTCCGGTCCCCGGCTCCAGCACCAGCACACAATCGCTGCGCCGCGCTTCGGCTTCGGTCAACTCTCGGGATGCCGGGCTGCCGGCTTCTTCATCGGAAACCACCCACAGCACGATTTTTCTTCGCACTGGCACTCTTAGTTCGCGCAGTCCTCGCATCGCCCAAATGAAAAACGCCAGCCCGGATTTCATGTCCAGCACGCCCGGTCCCCACAGCCGCCCATCGGCCTCGCGAAACGGCATGTGCTCCAACGTTCCAAGCGGCCATACCGTATCCGAATGTCCGATTGCGAGGATCTGGCCCTCCCCGCCGCCGTCGAATTCAACCCGCACATGGTCGCCAAATCCCTTGGCCTCGATTCGTTCCGCAGTTGCAATATCGGACGTTCGCTCTACTAACACCTCCGCCATGCGGTTGATCGCCTGCGGCGTCTCGCTCGGCGATTCGCATTCCACCATCTCACGGATCAGCCGGACAATTTCTATTTGTTTCTCAGTGGCATAGCGCCTGTAAGGATGCATCGGACTGTTATAATAGCCCTGCCTCATGGAGATTCAGGAGATCTGCGACATCCTGCCCCATCGCTATCCCATGTTGATGGTGGACCGCGTTCTCGAAATGACCGGCGATTCTATTGTGGGGATCAAGAACGTCACTTTTAACGAACCATACTTCACCGGCCATTTCCCCGGCTTCCCCGTAATGCCCGGCGTTCTCATCATCGAGGCCATGGCGCAAGTGGCCGGGCTGCTGGTCGCAAAAATGGCGCCGCACACACGCGGGCGCATCATGTTTCTGGCTTCGGTGGAGGATGCTAAATTTCGCAAGCCCGTGGTTCCAGGCGATCAGTTGCGCATCGAGATGAAATTGACCCGGCTCAAGACCACCGTCGCGAAGATGCAAGGGCGGGCGACCGTTGACGGCCAGGTCGTCGCCGAGGCCACTCTGATGTGCAAGCTGACCGATCGCGCTTCGGCAAATGCGCCCGCCGAAACGCCAGAGCACCAGCTCGCCTAAGCGGCCGGCCGCTGCATGCAATAGTGATTCACCCAACCGCCATCGTCGATCCGCAAGCCGAAATCTCGCCCGAGGCCGAGATAGGCCCTTACTGCATCGTTCGCGGCGAGGTGAAGATCGGCGACCGCACGCGCCTTCTCGCTCATGCTTATCTCGAAGGCAAGCTGACCATCGGCGAAGACAACACTTTCTATCCTTATTGTTCCTGCGGCGTCGCGCCGCAAGACAAGAAATACAAAGGCGAAGCCTCGGAAACCCGCATCGGCAGCGGCAACTCCATCCGCGAATTCGTCACCATCAACCGCGGCACCGAGGGCGGCGGAATGGTAACCGCGATCGGCGACGGCAATCTCCTGATGGCCTATGTACACATTGCGCACGACGTGATCGTCGGCAACCGGACCATCCTCGCCAACGGAGTTACCTTCGCCGGGCACGTCATCGTCGAAGATCATGCCAACATCGGCGGCTTGAGCGCCATTCACCAGTTCTGCCGTATCGGCCTCTATTCCATGATCGGCAGCCGCAGCGTCATCAAGCAGGACGTGCTTCCTTACTCAATCACCGCCTCCAATCACGACACCCAGGTCTACGGCGCCAATCGCGTCGGCCTCGAACGCGCAGGCTATGCCTCCGAATCCATCGAAGCGCTGCAAAACGCCTTCCGTATCCTGACCCGGTCGGGCCTGAATACAACCCAGGCCGTCTGCCGCATCGAAGAAGAAGTGCCCGCTACCCCCGAAGTGGCTAATCTCCTCGATTTCCTCCGCAACTCCAGCCGCGGGTTTGTTAAGTGAACTCCGCCGATTGGGCGAGGCCGCTGCGGCGCTGACGTTATGCGGCCCTGTGAATACTAACCGTCGCCTCCATGCCTACTGCGCGGAGTGCCTCTTCGAAGCTTTCGAGACGGGAGCCTGTTCGTTTGGTGTCAAGCAACTGCCGAACTACTTTCTCGTCCCTTCCCAGCCGCCGCGCAAGGGCCGAGTTGGAAATACCCTGATCTCGCATGGCCTGATGTAGCGCCGCTTTGAATGCCATAGGAAGCGGTACGGCGATTGCTTTCGCGCCATACGTGGGGGCTGGGATATCTTCACCATCGTGAATGCGCGCGGCAATCGCCTCCGCGAGGCAGTCGGCGGCCATGGCGCGGGCCTGATTTAGGTCTTTGCCGCTTGTAAATGCGTCGGGAAAATCCGGGAAGCTAACAGAATAGCCGCCATTCTTCTCGCGCTTAAATCTTGCTCCATATCTTAATTCACGCATGTTCTAAATCTCCTTGCGATCTATCCCTAGCTGCTTCAGGATTGCGGCCAGCGTGCCTGCCGCAATTCCTCAATTATCGGATATTTCTATCCGTGCTCGCGGCAAAGTAGCGAAAATGACACGTCGCCATGGTCTCCTCGACTTCCTCCGCAATTCCCCCCGCGGGTTTATCAAGTAGAGTAATGGGGGACGAAGGAAAGGTTAAGTGAGTACTCATTCCCATTCGCGTAGTGGAAATGCTTTTCCAATGAGAAAGCATCTTTTGGTCGCCGGCTGTGTTTTGGCCGTTTTGATCGCTGCTTCCGGGTGTTCCGGGCCGCAAAGCAAATACCGGAATTGGCCCTCTTATGGAGGAAGCCTTACCGATATCCGCTACTCACCTCTGACCCAGATCAACAGGAGCAACGTCAAAGATCTGCAGGTTGCCTGGACTTTCGACACGCACGACGGGTTTCCCGGATCCGAGTTCGAGTGCAACCCGCTTATCGTGAACGGTGTCCTCTACGCGACCACGCCGAAGGTGAACGTGATCGCTTTGAATGCGGCGACGGGCAAACTGCTCTGGCGCTTCAATCCCGACCAAAGCCGGAAAACTTTTTTCAAAATGCGGAATCGCGGCGTCAGCTATTGGTCCGATGGCAAAGCAGCGCGCATTTACTTTGCCTATCGCCAATACCTCTATTCCCTCGATGCAAAGACCGGCAAGCCCGATCCGCATTTCGGCCGCAACGGGCGGATCGATCTTAGAAAACATCTTCGTGAACCGGAATACATGATCGGGCTCTCCACTCCGGGAGTCGTGTACAAGGACCTGCTGATTATCGGCAGCCTGACGGCGGAAACTCTGCCTACGCCGCCCGGCGATATTCGCGCCTATGACGTCCGCACGGGAAAGCTTCGCTGGTCGTTCCACACCATTCCTCATCCGGGCGAGTTCGGCTACGACACGTGGCCGAAGAACGCCTGGAAATATAGCGGAGCGGCGAACAATTGGGCAGGCATGGCCGTAGATGCCCAACGCGGGCTAATATTTGTACCAACAGGCTCCGCGGCCTACGATTTTTACGGCGCCAACCGGGCGGGCAACGATTTGTTTGCCAATTCCTTGATCGCTCTGAATGCCGAAACCGGCAAGCTGGTCTGGTATTTCCAGGATGTGCATCATGACATATGGGATCGCGACTTTCCTTCTCCTCCCAGCCTGGTGACGGTGCGCCGGAATGGCCGGACGATCGATGCGGTTGCACAAACGACTAAGCAAGGCTTCGTGTATGTCTTCAATCGGCAGACCGGCAAGTCTCTCTTCCCGATTCGGGAACGCGCTGTTCCGCCGTCGGATCTGGAGGGTGAGGCCAGCTCGAAAACGCAGCCCTTCCCGCTGCTTCCCGCTCCGTTCGCCCGGCAGCGCCTCACGGCCGATATGCTGACCGAGCGAACGCCTGCGGCGCACCGGGCTGTCCTCGCGCGATTCAAAAAACTGCGCAGCGCGGGTCAATTCGTGCCGGGTTCGACTCAGGGCACCATCATTTTCCCGGGCTTCGATGGCGGCGCGGAATGGGGAGGCAGCGCGTTCGATCCCCAAACCGGGCTTTTGTATGTCAACGCGAACGAGATGGCCTGGATCCTTCGCATGGTCAAGCAAAAGCCGCCTTCTCCCACCATGTCTGGGAAAAGTTTGTATCTGGCCCATTGCGCGGCTTGCCATAAAGCGGACATGAGCGGCACGCCCCCGGAGTTTCCTTCGCTAAAGAACTTAAAAGATAAATATTCGCCCCAGGAAGTCAGTGGGATCGTCTACAAAGGCGCCGGCCGCATGCCCGGTTTTGCCCATCTTGGTTCCGGAGCCATCAAAGCTCTGGTCGGTTACGTGATGACCGGCCGGGATAGCAGCGTTCATGTCCACGAAAAGTCGAAGTTTTTCATGAAATACCTCAGCACAGGTTACCCGAAATTTCTCGATCCCGACGGATATCCCGCTGTGAAGCCGCCGTGGGGCACCCTGAGCGCTATCAATCTCAACACAGGTAAGTACGCCTGGAAAATCCCGCTCGGCGACTATCCAAAGCTAGCCTCCAAGGGTCTGACAAATACCGGCAGCGAGAACTACGGCGGCCCGGTGGTGACGGCCGGCGGCCTTGTGTTCATCGCGGCCACCAGTTACGACAAAAAATTTCGCGTCTTCGACAAAGCTACTGGCAAGTTACTCTGGGAAACCACGCTTCCGTTTGCGGGAAACGCGACTCCGTCCGTTTACGCAATCAATGGCCGGGAGTTTGTCGTTATCGCCGCGGGCGGCGGCAAATCGAAGGCTCCCTCGGGGGGCATGCTGGTTGCCTTTGCCTTGCCAAAATAGTC
>JBOGMI010000237.1:0-5998 GCA_050746645.1 Bryobacteraceae bacterium
GGCAACCCCCAGAACGTTTCTTCACAGGTCAACCACACGCCATTGGCAATTTGGTCCAGAAAACGGCCTTTGGCTTCGATGCATTCCGCGATAACCAGATCCTGAAGTTTGTGTCTGCGGCCGAAATAGGCATCCTCGTAATGGGAACGGTTTCCGTTCCGGCTAAATTCGAGAAAGAGGGTTGCCGGCAGCACTTCCCATGGCGTGTTCAGTTGACTCTCGCCTTTTTTGACCAGCACCGTACGCGCGTCTTCGGGGAGGCTCTCCCACCGATCACGCTCGGCGGCTGCAGGCAAGGGACGGAATTGAGTCCGAGGCAGGAGACTTCTTCCGATGCGGTTGCCCCATGCCTTGGAAAGGATGTCATGATGCTGCACCGGCTGCATCTCAGCAGCGCCAGAATGAGGGAGAAGAACTGCGGAACTTGCAAGAAAACTCCGTCGATCTAATTGCACTTACGTGATCGCCCCTTTCTAATTTGGCTCAGAATCTGAGCCGATTCACCGCGCAGGCTGAGTCATTTAGCCATCAACGAATCTCCCAAAGTTCGTGGGCGCTGTCAAGGGTTCGCTTCGCCGCGGCCCGACAACAGCGGGCCATTGACCGATCCAAGTCGTTCCGAGCCACATGATCGGGACTGGCAAAAATCCGTATATGAAACGCTCATCAACTCGTGATAGCATCGCCTAGCTTGCACGCTAAAGCATGGGGGTGTTCGTGAATAAGCAGAGTAGAACGTTGGTCATATCAGCGGCTTTGCTACTTCTGCCCGCCGGCTTACTCGCGCAAAGTTTCGACGACTTGATGACCCACGAAGAAGGCATCTTCGACTGGCTGCTGCACTATCAAGGCAGCGCTGCCCGGGATGGCAACCATGTGTCGCTTACTAATGGACGAGCCAAGGTCGATATCTTCTTCGTCCACCCCGGAGCGCTAGATGTCCACGAGGAGGAGGGTCTTGCAGATCACGAACCGAATAAAAAGGTGCCCTATTTTTCTTTTCGCACGCAAAAAAGCGCCCGAGTTCAAAAATTCATTACGGCAATCATTCCTCATCAGCCACAGAATACAAGCCCGCTGCCGGCAGTTGAGCCGTTAACCGATTGGCATGCGCCCGGAATCCGGGTACGAAGCGGAGAGAACGTCACCGATGTGTACCTGAACCTGCAGGCGGACGGCCGCCGGATGAATGTGAACTCAAACAACACAATCGCTGGATGGGAAACGGACGCATACCTGCTTGCCTGGACGCGACCTGCAGCCGGTATTGACGATCCCGCGGCCGTAAGCCGTTTTTTTGTTGCATGCGGTAGTTATCTTCGACGCAATGGAGATGTCCAACTAGATTCGCTGTCTAAAGTCTTTGCGGTCTGGAAACCCGGGACTAAAGAGGCTCGAGTGCTCGGCCAGGAGAAGAGAAGAGTAGCGCTCGGCAATTTTGTCACGCGGTCACGTTAATATTCGCTTATGTCCTTCAATAATTGGGTACTGATGCCTACGAAAGGCGCCATTGTAGCGATAATAATCTGTGGGCTCACCATTCCTCTAGGTTACGCTCGTCCAGCGGATCACACGACGGCTCAGAGCGCCGTATCACCCGCCTGGATTCGCGAGCACATCACGACGAATCCGGTCACTCCTGCCTGGGTTGAAACCCATTTGAAGAAACGGGCGCCCCGCCTCATCTTAACCGACTCGATTGAAGAACGGATCAAACACGAGCTAAACAATAACCGGTTACTACGGACATACTTTGACTATCTTCATCAGCGCGCCGATGCAATATGCAGAGGGCCTCTTTTACAAAATCACGAAGTTGGAATACGGTTTCCAACCTCGGAAATTGCTATGCAGAGAATCAGCGTCCTAGCCTTCGTTTACCGTTTTACCCGGGACAGAAAATACCTGGACCGCCTGGCAAAGATACTGGATCGGGTGAGCGGGTTTCCCGATTGGGGCCGTTCCAATTATCTTGACGTGGCCACAATGGCTGCTGCTGTTGCAATCGGTCTCGATTGGACCGGCGAGCGGCTTCCCGCGCATACGGTCACAAAAGCGCGGGCGGCTCTAAGAGAACGGTTGCAGATGAGTTTGACAGGCACCCATGGTGGGTCAATGCCAACAACAACTGGAATCAGGTATGTAATTCAGGCTTATCGATTGCGGCAATCGCGCTTGCCAATCAATATCCCAAGCTTGCAGCGAGGATCATCTCCAGAGCGCTTCGGAATCTCCCGACCGAGTTGGCAAATTATTCCCCAGATGGCGCCTATCCTGAGGGTCCATCGTACTGGAGTTACGGTACCTCATGGACTCTAGTGGGAGATTCCGCGTTCCAGTCTGCCTTTGGAACGGATTGTTTACATCTTGTCAAAATCCCTGGCTTTATCAAGAGTGCCACATATAAACTCGAAACGATTGCGCCTTCCGAAAGGACGTTCGATTACTCCGATAGCGGGGAGACCGGGCTTGATCTGAATACGCAAGGAATTTTGACGTGGTTCGCTCAAAAGACCGGCGATGGTCTGTACCTTAATCAGGGCAGGATGCTATCGATGCTCCACAAAGCGGCTGCAAGCGACGATGCCTCTCCCGGCTTCGCTCCGATTTATCTCGTCTGGCTCTCGCAGTTCAAAGAAAAGAACGCCAGTGCGCTGCCGGCGTACTGGGAAGGCAGAGGGCACAATCCGATTGCGGTTTTCAGGGCGCAGAAAGACGTACATACCGGCTTTTACCTTGGCGTGAAGGGCGGCTCTGCGTCGGCCAATCATGGGAATATGGACGTGGGATCGTTTGTCTTTGAATTGCATGGCGTGCGGTGGTCGATTGATCCCGGCAGCCGGAGTTATCACGCTATAGAGGAAGTCATGGGCTCTAAGTTGTGGGATGAAAGCCAGGACAGCCAACGCTGGTCGCTGTTAACCAAAAATAATCGATTTCATAGCACGTTGACGGTGAACGGCGAGCGCCACAATGTGGATGGATTCGCACCGATCACGAAATTTCAAGTGGAAGCCCCGCCGGAGCTTGTATCGCTCGATCTAAGCAGTATCTTTGCAGGACAACTGAATCGTGCAATCCGCACTTTCAAAAAGGTAGGGCCGGCGGCGCTACAGATCGAAGACGATATTGAACCTTCTGAAAAGACAAAAACAGTGATGTGGGCGATGATGACTCGGGCCAACGTGATAACGGCCAGCCATGGGGCAATTCTGAAGCAGGATCATCAAACGCTGCAGCTCAAGATCATCAAACCCGCTCAATGCAATGTGTCCGTTGTTTCGCTTGATCCACCACCGCTATCCTATGACAAAAGGATAAAAGGGCTCAAGCGGATCGAAATCAAGATTCCGTCTTATCTGCTGAAAAACCAACGAGACGAAATTGTCGTTGAACTAACCGGGGAGAAACGTTAAACCGTTGCATGGTACCTCCACTCGCTCTTGTTGTTAGTATCTGGATCGCATTGCTCATGCTGCCTTCCTACTGCAATGCGAGCTCGGTGCTTGCCACGCTTCAACCGCAACATCCGCGACTCTTCCTTCATAATGCCGACCTTCCCGCAATCAAGCATGCCATCAGCACAGATCCGTTCGTTGGGCGAGAGTATCATCGACTGCTCGCCTACGGCGACGAGCTCCTGACTATGCAGCCTGACACCTATGGTCTTCAGGGCTCCGAGCACTCATTGCTGGCCACAGCGCGCGATATGGAAGGTCGCATATTTACGCTTGCCGGTCTCTACCGTCTTACCGGTGATCAGCGATTTGCCGCTCGCGCTACGCAGGAGATGCTCGCCGCGGCCGCATTTCCCAACTGGAATCCCAAGCATTTCCTTGATACCGCAGAGATGACCGCTGCCCTCGGTTTGGGCTACGACTGGCTTTACTCCACGATTTCGCCCGCTGACCGCGCCACCATCCGTAAAGCCATCGCCACAAAAGGCATCGATCCGTGGCTCAAACGCCTTCAGGGTAAAGGCATACCAAGAAACAACTGGACTCAGGTATGCAACGGCGGAGAGACCATCGGGGCTCTCGCCATTGCCCACGAAGATCCAGCGCGCGCCAGCAAAGTTCTCGACAGCGCTCGCTCCGCCATCGCTGATATCATGACCCTCTTTGCGCCTGATGGCGGGTTCGAAGAGGGCCCCATGTATTGGAAATACGCTACGATATACAACGCCCTCTATATTGACGCGCTCGATTCCGCACTTGGAAGGGACTTCGGTGCGGCCGCCGCAACCGGCTTTTCCTCCACCGGGGACTACCGAATCCAATCTGACGGCCCTACCCACTTAGTGGCCAACTTTGGCGACTCCAACGCTAATGGAGCCGCCCCCGTCGCTCAGATGTTCTGGTTTGCCCGCCGATTCAACAAGCCCGTCTACGCCGAGCACGAGATCCATCTCGCACAAGGTAGACACTTGGAAAAGGGCCATGATCGTTTTGGCCTTTTCATGCTCCTTTGGGCGGCCGAATGGTCGGCCCAAGCACCCTCTAGCGGCCGGAACGTCACACTTCCCCTGGTGCAGAGTTTTGTCCGAATAGGACAAGCATACATGCGCAGTGCATGGCACGATCCAAATGCCTGGTATGTGGGCTTCAAATGCGGACATGCATTAGCAAGCCACGGAGATCTCGATCTCGGCAGCTTTGTGATGGACGCCTTCGGTCAGCGCTGGGCCAGTGAATTGGGAGCCGATAGCTATGGCCTACCCGGATACTTCAACTTCCATCGACAGCGCTGGACTTATTATCGGACCCGCACCGAAGGCCAAAACACACTTACCATCGACGGCCAGAACGAAGATCTTGACGCAGTTGCGCCAATCTCCGCCGCCGGTACTATGGGGAATACTCTGTACGCCATCGGGAACCTCGACCAAGCCTACAAGGGCAAGCTTCGCTCGTGGAAGCGCGGTGTAGCGCTGATCCATAAGCAGCGCGTGCTTGTGGAGGACGAGATCGTCCCCGCCCAGTCTGTCGATGTAGTTTGGAACTTTCACACCTTCGCCAGAGTTGAAATCGCGGCTGGCGGCCGTTCGGCGATGCTCACAGAAGGCGGGGTCACTCTCCGCGCTCGTATTCTTGCACCCTCTTCCGCGCGTTTCAGTACCGTGAGTACAAAGGTTCCGCCCCCGCAGAGGCCCAACCCGGGCCTTACAAATCTCGTGATCTCACTAAAGAAGCAATCCAGGCCCGAAACAATTGCCATCTTGTTCGCCCGCCCTGAAGATAACGCAACGCCGCGCCTGAGGCCGCTCTCCACTTGGAAATGAGCTCACGGTGGCAGTCCCATCACCGTAAGCGTCCAAGGGACGCCAAGTCGTCGATGTAGCCGCCTGATTACGGCAGCGCAAACGCGACCAGCGCATCGCTCTGCTTCGTTTCGCGCACTTGCGCGTGGCCGCCCGCTGCAATGACCACGTATTGTTTACCATCCACGCTGTAAGTCATGGGCATGGCATTGCCGCTGGCGGGAAGCCTGGCGCTCCAGAGTTCTTTTCCGGTTTGGATGTCGAAAGCGCGAAAAACTCCGTCGAAGGTGCCCGCGATGAAGATCAGCCCTCCGGCGGTTACAATCGGGCCTCCGAGACTCGGCGATCCCGGCGGCACATTGTTTTTCGGAGCGCCGCCAAATCCCGCCATCGAGCCCAGCGGAACCTGCCAGCGAATCGTGCCGCGATTGAGATCGACCGCGGTGAGCACCCCCCACGGCGGCCCATTGCAGGGCAGACCCGACGGACCCTGCAGGAAACCGCGGAACATCCCAAAAGGCGCTCCGGTCTGCGCCGTGTATTGTCCGTGCGCCACGTCGTGGCTCTCTTTCTCGAAAGAACCCCGCGGAATTAACTTCACTTCCGCCGGAAGATTGTTCGTGTTGGCGACCAGCAGATTCGTTCTCTGGTCGATCGCATAGCCGCTCCAGTTCATCCCTCCGAGATTGCCGGGCGCAACCAGCGAGCCCTGCAAACTCGGGGGCGTGAAGATGCCTT
>JBOGMI010000238.1:0-5277 GCA_050746645.1 Bryobacteraceae bacterium
CGTCGTGCCCGCATACGCCGATCCAGTTCTCGACCTTGCTGTAATAAGGCTCGACGTCTTCGTAGGAAATGGGCCAGTCCGTCCCTACGCCGTCGTGGCTGGCAGCCTTAAAATCCCGAGGACTGAAACGCAGGGAAACCAGCCCCCAATGGAGCGTCTTGCCGCCCACGGCCTGAGCGCGAACCCACACAAACTTCTTGCCCGTATAGGGATTTTCAAGCTCGTTGACAAAATGGTGTTTGTTCCATTCATTCGCTGTGTAGTTATAGATGGCTCGCTCCGACGGGCGTATCCGGCCTCGAAACGGAAAGCGGTAGGGCTTCCAGTGATGATGGAAATCGGTTGTGATATTAAACTTGGGGCCCCGCTCCAACATCAGGACTTTGAGCCCCTTCATGCATAATTGCGTTGCCGCCATACCCCCGGCGGCTCCCGATCCCACAACCACTACGTCGTATATTTTCGGCATTCAGCCTCCCTTCAGAGTCCAGCTAAACAAAATATCACGTAGCATTTCTGACTCTTGCCGGAGATCGCTCGCCGGGCCCAGGAATCTACGGACCACGATTATCTAATGGCCGACAAGCTGCATCCCACCGGCCGTTTTCGGGAGATCGAAATACTTGGCGACCCGGAACTCGGACCAGTAGGCGGTCCAGCGCGGGTCGCGCTGCAACGCGGCCCCCAGACGCCTGATCATGTCCCTTCGCAGCGTCGCATGTTCCGGTTTTTGAGCCAGGTTCTCCGCCTCGACGGCGTTCAGATCGTAGAGTTCGTCTACCGGCGAAGAGCAGTTATAGGAATAAAGATAGTGCGAGCCGTCCGGATTCCAATGCTGGATGCCGCAGGGGAAATTCACGCCCACGTGCCACCCGCCAAAAAACAGCAACTCCCGGTCTGTGGGCGGAACCGTGTTCTTTAGGTACGGAATCAAAGAGCGGCCGTCCATTCTGGCTTCCGGCTCGATTCCGGCGGTCGCGAGAACGGTAGGTCCAATATCCATCAGCGAGACCGGCGCTTTTTCGACACGCGGGCGGACCTCCATGTTGGCGGGCGACTTCATCACCAGGGGCGCGCGGACTACATCCGGGTAAAGGAAAACGCCCTTGTCGATGATGCCCCAGCGCCCGTTCATTTCGCCATGATCGCTGTTGAAGATAATCAGGGAGTTTTCGTACAGGCCGAGCGATTTGAGCTTGTTAATGTATACTCCGATTACCTGATCCACCAACTCCATTTGCAAAGCGTATGCAATGCGGTACTCAAGCAGCGAATTTGGATTATACAACCCCCAATATTTTCGATAGATATTGTAAATGTTCGGCTGATCTTCGGACGGCTTCCAATTGCGAGCCTTCACTTTCTCATACGTTTTCGGCAGTCCCATCCATTTCCGTATCTCCCGCTCCCGCTTTTCAAAGCCATCCGGAACGCTGAGGGGCTGATGGGGATCGAACAGATCTAACTCGTAATAGATCGGCTTGGCATTCGTTTTCGAGCTGATGGCGAGATCTTCCAATTCGCCGCACGCCCTTTGCATGAGGTAGTAGCTATACTGCGCTTCAACAGGAAAAGGCTTCCCGTTCCGCTGCTCAATCCAGCCGCCGACGGAATTACCGGGCGTTTTGCGGTCCTGCTGTAAGAAGACAATTTCCTTTGAATACTTCTGGGGCTGGATGCCGAGCCGGCGCTGATAGTCGAGATAGCCATCGTCCAGATAAACAGGCGGAGACCAGCGGTTCCAGGGATGATCGTTTTCGCCGAATGCCTTGATGAATAACTGCGTGCCGACATGGCATTTCCCGGTGTGCCTCGCGACGTATCCGCTCGCCTTTAAGTATTCGGGCCAAATGATATCGGTTGGCCTCAGCTCGCTATCGAGACCGTCGAGAGCCCGCTCACCGTTACCCAGAATGTAGCTATAGCGGCCGGTCAGATAAGACGCCCGCGAAGGCGAGCAGAGCGGAACGGTGCAAAATGCATTCGAAAAGAACACTCCATCCCGCATGAGTGAGTGGATGTTCGGCAGATGCATCTCGCGCGATGCCGGCCTCGAAGGCAGATAGAAATCGGGGCTGACCATATCTGCCGTAATGAGAAAGACGTTCGGAGTGGCCGCTCCGCCGGCTTGCCGGTAGAGCCCTTTGCCGGTCCGGTCCTCGATAAAATGCGCACCGGGAGTGGCTGGTGCTTTCGCTCCCTTGAGTAGCGTGCCAGCCGCTGCCGCACCTGCCGTCAAACGTAGAAGATCGCGTCTGTTCATTTCGTTAAATTCGATTATGGTTTCGACGTAAACTTTACCAATACCGTTCCATGGCGTGGCACGGTGGCGCTGAAGCTGCGGCTCAGCGTGCCAAGATTCTTATGAGCCCAGAGGTCGCGCGCCTCCGCACTGCCGTGAATGCCCAGGTCTCCGAAGTCCACAGTCATCTTCATCGAATGCTCGTCGCGATTGAAGAGGCCCACAGCTTTGCTGCCATCCGACAGAGGCTTCATCCAGACCTCCAGCGGCCCTTCCTGGTGAACGCGATAGCCCTGTCTTCCGGCGCGGTCTTGATTTACGGCGATCGCCTCCCGATTGGTCAGGATTGCAAGCGCCTGGGGAGACATTTTCGTCAGATCGTTACTCGCCATCAGCGGAGCGGCGAGCAGACACCAAAGGCTCATTTGCGTTTTATATTCTTCGTGGTTCATGCCTCCGTTGCCAACCGTGAGGGTGTCGGGGTCGTTCCAGTGGCCGGGACCCGCATATTTTTGCAGGCCGTTTTGCTCGAAACCGATGTAAGCCATCCGTAAGTAGTGGTCCGAAATATCGCCCGTCGTGCGCCACATCTGCGCGCCAACCGAAGGGCCCCATTTCCACACCTTCTCCATTCCGTATTGGCAAAGGCTATAAAGAATAGGCCGTCCGGTCCGAACCAGCGCCCGGTGCATTTTGTCATAGGCGGCTTTCATCTGGTCGGGCTTGTACACCATCCCTGCCGTGCACCAGTCGTACTTGATAAAGTCAATTCCCCATCCAGCGAACGTCTCGGCGTCTTTCTCTTCGTGGCCGTAACTGCCTTCGCGCCCGCTGCAGGTCATCGGTCCCGGCGTGTCATGAATTCCAACCTTCAACCCGAGCGAGTGGACGTAATCGCATAGGCCCTTCATGTCCGGAAATTTCTGGTGATTCGGCTGAAAGACGCCTCTTGCATCGTGGTATCCCTCCCAGCCGCCATCGATCACGAAGTATTCGTAGCCGGCATCTTTCATTCCACTCTTTACGAGCGCCTCGGCCTGCTCCCGCATGAGCTTCTCGGTAACTTTCAGCCGAAACGGTATCCAACTGTTCCAGCCCATCGGCGGCGTGCGCGCCAGCCTCGAGTTCGGGTCCGATGCGCGGGGCTCCGCCGTAGCGGCCCGAGCTCCAGCAAGCAGCGCCCCGCCCGCGATTCCAGTCATCAAAAACTCTCTTCGTCCGATCATTCTTTGCATTTCCCTCGCAAGCTCAAAAGCTAAAGTTGAACAGTTTGCTCCTGTCCCGCGGCCAGCCGACGAGATTCAAACGCCGCGTCAAACCGGGTGACGAATCTGCCGGACTTCGGGACTTACCAACTACATTCCTGCAACGGATGAGGATCTCCTGCCCGGTCTCCTTAAGAACGTCGAGCATGCGGCCGATGGCATGGTCTAACTCTACGATCATGGCGTAGTATGCGCAGGTGATTTTGCGGTGCGTAAGGTCGCCGGCCTTTGCGAATGATTCGGCATAGGACGGCCTTCCGCTCCCCTAGGCCGCTGCATCATGTCAACCTTGGGCAGCTCGATTTGGGGTTCCGAATTGGCTTCTCCGGCTGCCTCGGCCGCGCCCGCCAGCAGCGGAGCAGCCAACACGCCCTTAAGCATTACGCGACGCTTCAGGGGAGTGATAAGCTCCTTGACATTTCCGCTCCTGCGCGAACACGCTCTTCTCAAACTCTTCCGAGTCAACCGCGTGAATAGTTATAATTCTATGCCGGGGCCGAGGGGCGCCATCGCGACCGTAATATAGGAATTGAATATCTGGTCTTTATGCTCCTGAGCAAACTTCCACATGCGCTGAAGCAGATCGCGCCTGACTTCTGCCAGGTGTGAGGGAAGCGGCGGCCAAGGCACGTCGGTGACGTCGTTCATCACCTTCCCTTCCCGTATTTCCGACTGCGACAGATTTACGTCGGGAAATGCAAGGTTTTGCATCTCATGCGGATCGTGCTTCAAGTCGTAGAGTTCATCGAAATCGAAACCATTGTAGACATATTTATAGTCCTTCGTCATGACGATTCTTTGCGTATAGTAGAGCTCCACCCCGTTCATTTGGGTAAACACGGCTTCTCTCCACTTTGCAGGCGTCTCTCCTTTCAGCCAGGGAACCAGGCTCTCACCAGACATTCGGTAATCCGAGGATGGAACACCTGCAGCCTCCAAAAAAGTCGGAGCAAAGTCCGCCGTCGATACAAATGCGTCCACCTGCCGCCCGGGATTGGCGATGCCGCGAGGCCAACGAATAATACTCGGGATGTTATATGCCTCGCGAAAACTTGGAACACCCTTGGCATATAACCCATGCGCAGCCGCGTAGTCTCCGTGATCTGCTACAAGAAGGACCATGGTGTTGTCGGCCTGCCCTGTCTTTTCCAGGGCTTTGAGTAGAAGGCCGAACAAGGCATCCTGCATAGTCACTTTGGCCCAGTAGTGCAGAATAGCTTGCTTTACCTCGTCGTCGCTCATCTGAGCCCAATACTGATACCGCATGCGCTGATAAATTCGCGGCTTTTTCGCCATTGTGTCGCGGAAGCTGGGAGGGAGCTTGATCGACTTTGGATCATACATGTCAACGAAGTTCTTAGGCACATCGTAGGGGTCGTGGGCGCCATCGTTGGAGATCATCAAGGCCCAGGGCTTACCTGTGCCGATCAAGCGCTGCATTTTTTCGATCCCGACATGAACGGCCCTGTACTGCCGATTACTGGCATCAAAACCATCCGGTCCGAGGGGTGCCAGCGTTTTATACATTTGCGCATTTCCCCATCCGGGACGCAGCACTTCGCCAGGTTTTCTATGGCCGCGCTCCTGGAGTTCTTCCTTCGCTCGTGCCCAACGGCTGTCTTTTCTGGTACCTCCAGCTACAAAGTGATTCGGCCAATAGTACTGCTTCCCCCCGTAAGAGTTCGTCCAGCCCGCATCGCGCGGGCTTACATCGCGGCCGACATGCCATTTCCCGGAATAATCCAGTTCATAGCCGGCGCTTCGCAAATA
>JBOGMI010000239.1:0-1321 GCA_050746645.1 Bryobacteraceae bacterium
GTCGTAGAAAAGCTCGTAGAAGTCGCCCAGCCGGAAAAACAGCAGCGCACCCGGCACCTGCTCTTTCGCGGCAGAGTATTGCCGCATCAGGGGTGTCGCCGGCTCGCCGCTCACGCCGGTACCAAAACGCCGCAAATCGCCAACATCTTCTCCTTACAGTGCCACGAGCGTGGCTCGGTTGCAAGCGTCCGACCGGATTTTTCCCGCCTCTTAGCGGCCCGTCCCGCTCGGATTGGTTGCCGTTCCGTTCTGGTCGTTGGTTTGGCTTTTACGGTTGCGCCGGTTTCGTTCGTGTTTAGACTTTTTGCCATTGCGGGTGTTGTTGTTCGTGGTTCCGGAATTTCCGCTTTGGCCAGTCGGCGGCGGCGTCTGGGTTCCCGTGCCGTTTTGTGGCGTCGTGCCGCCTTGCGCGCCGTTTTGCGTCGCCCCGCCGCTTGCCTGCACAATTGGCCCGGGGCTGGCGATCAGTGGAATCGAGACACCAGCCAAAATAAGCGAATAGAATAGGTTCTTCATCCCGGTTTCCTTTTCGTGGTTTTGAGTTCCGAAGATTGGACCACGCGGAATTCGATTCCGGGACCTAGCGATAATCCATAGGACCGACTACGACTTCGCGGTTCCTAGGCGTACAGCCCGCGGAGTTTAATCGCCTTCGCGACACGATCCAATGCCAGTATGTAGGCGGCGGTGCGGTTGTTCACGTTGTGCTTTTCCGCGTAGCCGGTGACGTCCTGAAAGCCGGCCACCATGCTTTCCTCAAGACGGCGGTTTACCTGTTTCTCATTCCAAAAATAGCCTTGCCGGTCCTGCACCCATTCGAAGTAAGATACTGTCACGCCGCCGGCATTGGCCAGGATATCGGGGATCACGAAAATCTTTTTTTCCGCCAGGATCGAATCTGCCGCGTAAGTCGTCGGTCCGTTTGCGCCTTCGCAGAGGATCTTTGCTTTTATCCCCGCGGCATTGTGCGACGTGATGACGTTTTCGCGCGCGGCGGGCAGCAGAACGTCGCAATCCATCAGCAGCGCGGCGTCGCGATCGACTTCTTCTGCCTCGGGAAAGCCTCGAATGGAGCCGGTTTCCTTCCGGTGCTGGGCGAGGGCCTGAATGTCGAGCCCGCGCGGATTGTACACCGCGCCGTCGTATTCGATGATGCAGACGATCTTGAAGCCGTGCTGGCTCATCAGCCGTGCCGCCATGCCGCCCACGTTACCGAATCCTTGAATAACGACGCGGGTATCTTCCGCCGCCAGACCGAAGCGCTTTAGGGCCTCCAAAGTTACGATCATGCAGCCTCTGCCGGTCGCCTCGGTGCGGCCTT
>JBOGMI010000240.1:0-8814 GCA_050746645.1 Bryobacteraceae bacterium
ATGTCATCGTCGGCCTGTTTAACACTGGCAATGAAGCGCAGACCATCTCTGTGCAACGCTCTGCGCTGGACCTCCCCACGAATGGTGGCGGCTACTTGCTGAATAACCTGTGGACACACAAGACGACAAAGACGGACGGGACTATCAGTGCCAGAGTCCCGTCGCATGGCGTTGCCCTATACGGCGTCAGGATCCTCCCTTAACAGAGGGGAAAAGCGGACGGAGGCAGTTCAATCCGCGAGAACAAATCGTGCGCCGAAGCGCGTACTTTCCAATCACAAGCCGATTCCTTACTTGGGGCCAGCCGGCAGGTAGACTGAGGAGCAGATGCCGTATTTGTCATTGGGAAGCGTGCGGGGCGTGTTACGCCAAATCGCCAACGAACTCGCCGGAGATGCGCTCTGAACTGCATTCTCGAGGTGATCGTATGCTCCATTCAAGATGCGCTCCAGGCGGAACGGGGCGGCGCGACTCGTCTCGAGATCGTTCGCGATCTGGCAAGCGGCGGTCTTACTCCTCCGTTGAGCGTAGTCAAGGAGATTCTCGGGGCCGTTAAGATACCGGTACGAGTCATGTTGCGCGAGCAGGATGGATTCGGCATCGGGAAATCGGACGATCTGGACAAGCTGTGCGCTCAAGCGCGGCAATTGGCGGCTTTAGCCGTAGACGGGCTGGTGCTAGGATTCATCGGCGACGGCAATGTCGATCTGCCTTCCATACGCACCGTCCTCGGCTGCGCTCCCTGTTTTCGTGCCACCTTTCATCACGCCTTTGAAGAAACGGTTTCACCGCAGCAAACGATCTTGAAATTGAAAGAAGTGCCGCAGATAGATCGCATCCTCACGCACGGCGGTAGCGGATCATGGCCCGCGCGAATCCGCCGGCTCGGCGAATATCAAAGCCAAGCGCAGCCCGAAATCCAAATTCTTGCTGGCGGCGGGCTGAACCTGGAACGAGTTCATTCCATTCGCCGACAGACACAGATCCGTGAGTTTCATGTCGGATCTGCAGTACGCATGCCACAACATTCATCGGGCAGCGTCGTCGATGCAAGAGTGCGCGAATTCTCCGCGCTGCTTGGGTCCACGGCAGAGTTAACGGCCCGATAGTCTGTCCTACTCGCTGAAACTGCCCTTCAGCTTGGCGTAGGTCTCTTCAAGCGATTCGGGAAGCACGCGTGTTTCGCCCACCGCGGTCATGAAATTCGCATCGCTCATCCAGCGCGGCATCCTGCCATCCACCAGCGGTGGCCGGATCATTGCGGCATTCAAAACCCATAGCTCGTAGTTGCCAAATCGCCGCACAGCCGTTTCCTTCTTACGACTCGGTCCGAAGCGGCCCGGCCACGACCTGCCGCCGTGTCCCCAGCTTTGGTACGCCGGACCGCTTCCGATAGAGATCTGGCGTGATCCGCTTATTGTAACTATTAACTTCTGTCACACCGCTAGCGCAGTAACAAATATCTTGTGGACAACAGTTTTAGACATGATATACTTCGGCCAGTCCGCCAGCAAAAAGCGCCGCAGCTGCAGCTATCACGCTGCAACGCGCCGTCGCGACCGGCTTAGGCGGCAAGAGAGGAACCAAATCGATGGGATCATCGTCGACGGCAACGCCGTCTGTTGCTTTGACCTTACAGCAAATGCGGGCAGGCGTGAACAGACTGCTAGCAGTAAACTCGGACGTTTACAAGGGAGCCATTACTAACTTAGATGAGCGCCTGAAGGCGACGGAGAAAGCAGCGAGTCCTTCAAGTGCAACGGTAACGGACTTGTCGGTATTGGAAGGTCTCGATGCCGTACTGCCCGACGCAGCCGCCGGCATTCTGCTTGCTATAGAAGGCTTCGACAGTGGAGATATTTTGAGCGGTGTCGAAGGAATCATGGACTTCATCGCCGGTATCGTCCCTCTAATCGGCGCGGCTATAGGCGCTGCCGTCGGGAGTGCAATCCCAGGGGCTGGGACTCTAGCGGGAGCGGGAATCGGAACTATTGCCGGAGGTCTCATAGGCTCGATTTTCAGCCTCATCGCGGAGGTGCTTGGTTTCTTTACGCCGAAAGCTGAAAGTGTGGCACAGACAGTTCGGAAAGTTTTGGAGGAGATGGACGTCGACAGAGTGCAAGCCGATATCCGATCGGTTCACCGCGCGTTCCTGCATTATGCAACTGCTTTGAACAATCAGTGTGTTTCCATAGACGCTGTCGACCCGAAAACCGGGAAATCATCTTTTCACCCGGCAGTAGCTGCCGAGGTAATCCGCAATTTGAACTTAATTGACGGCATATCGACCAGTACGTTTTGGAAGGTAATCGACTGGCTTGCGAACTCAAAGCATCAAAATCAGCGAGAATGGCTCGTGATCCTCGATGCTGCATGCAATGCCTACAGCGTATTGCTGATCGCCATTATAAGGATCACCTCGCTGATGGGTTCCCCGCTCTTGACCCAACGTTATCAGACGGCAAAAGACGACAATAACGTTACCGAGATGAACGCCCTGAGTCAACTTTGGGTGACCGCCAGGGCAAAACTCGTTTTGTTCGGAGCCAGCCAGAAGATGGATTTAGCACAACTACGAAGTCTTACACCGGCAGTCCAGAACCATGGAACGCTGTGGCGGATCCAGCCGGAGCTAGCAGCAGGCGTTATCGACCCGAACGTCGAGCCACAAGGGTTTGGAGGCAGTTCCCGAAAGATGTCGGTAACGGTATGCTCCAAGGACCAAACTTCGCCGAATCCCACCTATCACGTCTACCTGGTAAGCCAGCCGAAAACTCTCGTGCATTGGCGCATAGTTTCTTATGAATCTGACAATCCCAGAATGGCGGATAAAAGGCCCCCGGGCAACGACGACCTTGGAACGGGGATTGAGGACGTGTTCGCCATTCCTGGAACGGATCTCACGAAGGACAACCACGCTATCGTTTACGAACTATCGAATGGCGGCGAAACGGTAGAAGGCAAGTGTCGTGACGAGAACGGCAAGCAAATTGGGGAGGCTTTTTTCAAAGCCGATCACATTCGACCCGAGTACGGACGAGGAACCTGTGTGCGCGCTGTGCACAACCCGTACGCCTACGCCGAGGATACCGCGAGCGGTTTTCTACAAGGCGTCGAATACATCGTTTACGATCTAAGAACGGTGGTGGTCGCGGAATCGAGGGCGAATCCGAAGCCGGAGGTATTTTATGTGTACGCGTATACCAAACCCAAAGCGGAGATCAAACCCCAAAAAGCGCCTTGGCCGCTCAGAATTCAACTCGACGAGGGCAACATCAAAGGAATCGCGGTCGATCAGGATTACCTTTGGATCTTTTCTGAAAAGCAATTCGCATGCGCTACGCATGCAAGAGTGTTAAAGGCAATGAGCACGAGAAAAGAGTCAGAAGATAAGTCTTTTTGGATCAAATGCGATATCATCCCGGGTTCCGGACCGCTAGCTTATCTTTATCCGTGCGGCGATGGAACGCTTGTAGCCGCCGGGCGGAATAGCAGCGTCTTGTATCAAACGGCCTATCACGTGGATCTCAAGCAGAACAAGATTACCTCATACGCGTATGCAGGCGACAAGCGCAAGTCTCCGGAGTTGGAGTGGACTTCGCTCAACAACAGGCCCGTGAACGGCGGCCTCGAGAAGCTACCTGCTTTCTCCTGGCCACAGTTTGAGGGTTTGAGAGAAACGTTAGAAACCCTTGCACCGATTTTTAATAAGTAGAGCGTCAGTAATGCCGCTACTGTATGAAGCTGCCCTGAACTAAGTATGCCGGGTGCCGTTCACAAACCCGAATGGCACCTACTCGACAGTTTCTTTCCGCAGGCGAGCGCGATACTGCCGGTTCCGATGCGGAATCCCACTAGTGGCAAGACGGTTCTTCAGATTTACAATCTAAATCGCAGTGAGCCGCCGGCATACCGGTCGGGCGGCTTGCCTCGATCTGCTTTGAACCACAGCGTGTTCAACATTTCGCCAGGCGCTTTCATGCCGGCCATTTTGGTGAATTGTTCGGCATCGGGCTTCGATCCTGCAACGAACCCAATCCAGTGGCGCTTGTGTCCCGCCTCAGTCTGGAAATGGAGGGAGCGTTCCGCTGCTAAGATAGCGGAGAGAACGCCCGCCGGCGTCACGCCGCTCGCACCGGTTACCCACATATTCCCGTATTGATCGTAGCCATAGCTGCGCGACCAGTTGCTGCCTTCGCTGGCCGTCGCCAGACGATTCGCCCCATCGTAGGTGAACGTTTGGGTGAACGACAGACACCGGGAGGAGATTGGAGTAACCTTCACGGCGGCCACATGTAGAGCCGGCGGCAGCGTGTCGGTTCACCTTTCCTGGTCTTTACATTTGCCGCCATCTCCCTCAGAAGCGAGGTCTCCAATTCTGGATGTTACGAGAGATGGCCAGTTATTAATCTGGAAGCAAATCCTTAGCGGCGATAGAGGCACTGACGCTCTCCTATTATGGCAGCCCGGTGCGAAAAAACCTTCGGCAAAGCTTGCACTGAGCAAGCTTTCACATTATGAAAGCTCGCTTCCGCCAAACCTTGCGGATTTCTCTTTTTTCTCCCTCCGGTCAACTTACCGAGGCACCAGAATATTAGCGGCTGAAGGTCCGCGGCTTGCCCTGTTGGACTTGGGCACACGCGTTGAGATTGGGCGGGTGCTTCCGTGCCAGGCTGCGGGTCAGAAATTTCTTGCCTCAGTCGCGCGGGGCGCCTCCCGGTCAAATCCTCATTCCGGCAGTCAACCCTGTCACTGGCATTATCGCGGTCGCTTGCAATATGAGACGGCACCGCCAATCGTGCTGCTTGACTCTCACCGAGTGAGGCAGGCAGAGTGAGGCCGAGGCGCTGGAGAAGGATCGCTTGGTGCTCGCAGGAAAATGTGATTGATAGGGTTGACGGAGACATTCATGGCAGGTAATTGTCAAGAGGCTGGAGTGCGCCGAGAGGCCGCTGCAGCATTTCCCGGCCCAATGGAAGTCAAACAACGGTCGTGAATGCACGAGAACTGCTCGGCCTGATCGGCCCACTCTGACCCGTTAGCGTTGCTCTCCGAAACCCTGCTTTAACTTTGCGTAAGTCTCTATAAGCGCTTCCGGAAGCACGCGCGTTTCGCCCACCGCGGTCATGAAATTCGCGTCGCTCATCCAGCGCGGCAGCACGTGCATGTGAATGTGCTGTTCGAAGCCCGCGCCGGCCGCCTCGCCCAGATTCATGCCGAGGTTCAAACCGCCGGGACGATAGACACGCTCCAAAACGGCTTCGGCGCGCCTGGTAAGCAGCATCATCTCTTGCGCCGCCGCTTCGCTCGTCTGCGACAGCCGGGAAACGTGCTCGTAAGGAGCAATCATGACGTGACCGCTGGTGTAGGGATAGCGGTTCAGGATGACGAAGCAATGCCCGGCGCGATGGACGACGAGCTTCTCTTCATCGGCGCCGCGCCCGGCCGCATCGCAAAAGATACAAGCGTGGGCCGAGTGCCTGGCATGGACATAGGCCGATCGCCACGGAGCCCACAAATGGGTCACGGTTGCGGTTCCGGTTCGGCCGCGGGAGCGGGGTTCGGCGTGCGATGGTTCACCAGATCGCGCAGATCCTTGCTGGGCTTGAAATACGGGATGCGCTTGGAAGGCACTTCGACGCGGGTGCCGGTCTTGGGATTCCGCCCCACGCGCGGCTGGCGCTGCCGGGTGCGGAAACTCCCGAAACCACGGATCTCGATCTTCTCCCCTTTATGGAGGCTGTTGACAATGGCATCGAAGATGGTCTCCACAATCGTTTCCGAATCCTTGCGGGTCATCTCGACTACTTTCGATACTTCCTCGATCAGCTCAGCCTTCGTCATACTCTCACTCTCATGTTCCTCAACGTGATTCCCCTGCCTTGCGCTCCTTGAGGGCCTCGCCGACGCTGGAAGTGGCGACGGCCGCCTGGCGCTTGTAGTTTTGTAGGCGGTTGCGCTCATCGGCTTCCGCCACCGCGCGCAAACTGAGCCCGATGCGCTTTTGGGCCTCGTTCAACCGGATCAGCTTAAATTCGAAGTCCTGCCCCACCGTAAGGATCGGCTCGGCGGCTCCGGACAACTTGGCGCGCCGCTTGCCGCCGCCGATTTCGCTGCGATGGCAAAGCCCTTCGATGCCGGGCGCCAATTCGACAAAAACGCCGAACTCCGCCGCGCGGCTGACGCGGCCGCGCACAATATCGCCCACCTCGTGGGTGCGGAAGAAAGTCTCCCAGGCATCCGGCTGTAATTGTTTCACTCCCAGCGAAAGGCGGCGGTTCGGCGCGTCGATGTTGAGCACGACGGCTTGCAGGAGCTGGCCTTTCCGCACCATTTCGGAAGGATGCTTCAGGCGCGCGGTCCAGGACAAATCAGAGATATGCACCAGCCCGTCCACTCCTTCCTCGATCTCGACAAAGGCCCCGAAATCGGCCAGCTTGCGCACTCGCCCTTCCACGACCGAACCTACGCTGTAGCGTTCGGCGACCGTGGTCCAGGGATCGGCCTCGAGTTGCTTGAGACCAAGCGAGATGCGCCGTTCCTTCTGCTTTACGTCGAGCACCACAGACTCGATGGTATCCCCGACGCTCACCATTTTCGCCGGATGCTTCACGCGCCGGCTCCAGGTCATCTCCGAGATATGGATGAGGCCCTCCACGCCCGGTTCCAGCTCGACGAAAGCGCCATAGTCGGTCACGCTGACCACGCGGCCCGAAACGTGGCTCTCGGGCGGATAGCGAGTGGCGACATCCAGCCATGGATCGGGATACATCTGTTTCAAACCCAGCGAAATGCGTTCCTTGGCCGGATCGAACTTCAAAACTTTGGCTGTGATCCGGTCTCCGACTTGAATCACTTCGGACGGATGCGTGATGTTGCCGTAGCTGAGATCGCCGATATGCAGCAGACCGTCGATGCCGCCGAGATCGACGAAGGCGCCATAGCCGGTGAGATTTTTCACCACTCCGGAAACTTCGGCGCCTTCGCAAAGAGTCGCCAGCGCCGCGGTCTTACGCGAAAGCAGATCCTCTTCAACGAGCACCCGATGCGAAACCACCGCATTGCCGCGCCGCCGGTTCAACTTCAAAATCCGCACTTCGAGTTCCTGGCCGATATACGGCTCCAGATTGTGAACCGGCTTAAGATCTACCTGAGAACTCGGCAAAAAAGCAATCACGCCGATATCGATGGCAAGACCTCCCTTGATCTTGCTTACGATGCGTCCGCGAACGGGCTTGGCTTCGGCGGCGGTTCTCTCTAACTGCTCCCAAACGTGGCGCCGATGCGCCCGCTCATACGAGAGCAGGATGAATCCTTGCACCGGCTCGCCGACGCGATCCAGCATCACTTCGATGATGTCGCCCGGATGCACAGACGGCTTTCCTTCTAAAGATGGAAATTGCGCCGCCGGCACCAGGCCCTCAATCTTGCGCCCGATATCGACAATGACTTCGCTATCCGAGACCTTCAGCACATGGCCGTAGAGAATTTCGCCTTCGTGTACGGCGAACTGGCTGCTGTAGCCGTCGAGGAAAGCCTCATAGGCATCGTGATCGTTCGCCCCCTGCAAGTCTGGATAATCGTCTGACGGACCAGCCATGTCGTTTCGCAACCGTCGCTTCCGGAACCATCGGGGCAAGCCGCCGAGGACTGTTGGCGTGCTTCAACTCATTGATAGTTCAGTACTTCAGAACTATAGCCGACCCGTCTCAAGGATGTCAACCGCGCTTTCGCCCGATGAAAGTGTAATTTCCCCTTCGCCTCTGCCTGAATTCCTATATACTGAAGTCGGGAAGGTTTACGAAAGCCGGCCCGTGGAGAATTCCATGTTGCACGATATCCTAATGCCGCAGCATCTGCTGATCATCCTGATTGTGGCGCTGTTTATCTTCGGACCGAAGAAGCTGCCGGAACTGGGACACGGACTGGGCAAAGGTATTCGTTCGTTCAAAGACAGTTTGAAATCTGTTACTTCGTCGTCGGAAGAGCCGGCCACCCCGGAGACTCCCACCGCCGCCAAGACGAGCGAAGCCCCCAAGTAAACATCAGCTTCGGCTCCAATCCCGCAACCTCGCTCCGCTTCCTTCTCCGTAGCGGTTCAGCACTCCTATCTCGTATGTACTATTTAGGAGTATATGTGCGTCTAACGGAATGGCCACCAGCTAAGAAGGTTTAGAACGAAATTTTTGCATCTCTCGGAAAGAATTGCTAGATATATGGTGTGGGAGGCAGAATGGACCAGGAAGAGTCTGAGCCGGAAGCCGTTGATTTCAGAGGGCTTCTCCCCTGCGGGCTAAGGTGGCCTATCCCTGGCATAAAAACTGCCTTATAGTTCTGCGAAACGTGAGGGCAGTCGTGCTCACGAAGGCGGTCCCATTGAGAAGGCCGCCAGCAAGAAGTCAAATTTACGTAGGAGTGGTGGAGACAGATGACAGCAGAAGAATATGGCAGGGCGTATCAGCGTGGGTTTAATCTCACCGTCCGATTTTTGGTATCGCGTGGTCTATCTTACGATGCCGCACTTGACACCGCACAGGCCGCATGGGCGAAAGGCTGGGAACGGAGGGAGCAGTTGCGCGACCCCACCCTGGTGCTCACGTGGACAAATAGCATTGCACTGAATATTCATCGAACGTTTTTGCGGCGGGAACCGCAGACCCAAACGTTACCGGAATTACAGGCGCCGCCACGGATGAATGTGGCTGCCATTGACGTGAAGCGCATTCTCAACGAATGTAAACCGAACGACAGAGTTGTGCTGGAAGGGCATTACATCGAAGGCTACAAAGTACAGGAGATTGCCCGCCAGCATGG
>JBOGMI010000241.1:0-1269 GCA_050746645.1 Bryobacteraceae bacterium
ATATTTTTGACACAACGTTGCGCGATGGAGAACAATCTCCCGGCTGCAGTATGACCACCCCGGAAAAATTGCAGATGGCCGCCAGGCTCGTGGAGCTTGGGGTGGACATTCTGGAAGCCGGCTTTCCCATTGCTTCCGACGGCGACTTCGAAGCGGTAGACGCGGTGAGCCGACAGTTTCCCTGGGTCCAGGTGGCGGCGCTGGGGCGCGCCTGTACCCTGGATGTAGAGCGTGCGGCACAGGCGCTGCGGCACGCCAAGCGGCCGCGCATTCATACCTTCATTGCAACCAGCGATATTCATCTGAAGCATAAGTTGAAAAAGACCCGACAGCAGGTGCTGGACGACGCAGTGGCAGCCGTGTCGCTGGCACGTAACTATACGGATGATGTCGAATTCTCCGCCGAAGATGCAACCCGAACCGATATCGATTACCTGGAGCAGGTCTCCAAGGCAGTGGTCGAGGCGGGAGCGCGCACCGTCAATCTGCCCGATACCGTCGGCTTTTCGGTCCCCGACGAATACGGCGAGCTGATCGGGCGGATGGTTCGTCTGCTGGGTGATCGCGCGATCGTCAGCGTGCATTGCCACGACGATCTGGGCTTGGCAACGGCGAATTCGCTGGCGGCGGTGCGGGCCGGGGCGAGGCAGGTGGAGTGCACCATCAACGGAATCGGCGAGCGAGCCGGCAACACGGCGCTCGAAGAAGTTGTGATGGCGCTCAAGACGCGGCCGGACCGGCTGCCGTTCGAGACCAAGATTCATACAGAAAAGCTTTATGGCGCGAGCCAGACCCTGACGCAGTTTATCAGTTTTGGGCCGCAGCCGAACAAGGCAATTGTGGGTGAGAACGCTTTCGCGCACGAAGCCGGGATTCATCAGGACGGTTATCTGAAAAATCCGTCCACCTACGAAATCATCAGCCCGGCGAGTGTAGGCGTTCCTGAAACACGGCTGGTGCTGGGCAAACACAGCGGGCGGCATGCGCTGAACCAGCGCGCCAGAGACTTGGGTTTCGATTTGACCCGCGATGAGTTGGACGAAGTTTATCGCCGCTTCACGGTGCTGGCAGACAACAAGAAGGGTGTGCGCAACGAAGAGATCCTTAAGCTGGTCGTGGAAGTGACCAACCGGAACCCGGCACTCGAGACCGCGCAGGCCATCACCGCCCATTAAGAACAGAATATGACCTTGAAAGTGCTCTTGCTTCCCGGCGACGGGATCGGTGTAGAAGTGACCCGCGAGGCCGAGAAAGTCTTGCGGCGGATCG
>JBOGMI010000242.1:0-1783 GCA_050746645.1 Bryobacteraceae bacterium
CGATTTCGCGCGATCCGGTCTCGCTCGAAACTCCGGTCGGCCGCGACGGCGAATCGGCGCTGGGCGATTTGATCGAAGACCGCTGGGTAGGTTCGCCCGTCGATGCGGTGATCGATTCCAACGTCCGTGACGAGACGGCGAATATCCTGAAGACGCTCTCGCCGAAAGAAGAGAAGGTCATCCGTCTGCGATTCGGCATCGGCTGCGAGCGCGAGCATACGCTCGAAGAAATCGGCCAGGAGTTCGACGTTACCCGCGAGCGCATCCGTCAAATCGAGGCCAAGGCGCTGCGCCAGCTTCGTTCGCCCGAGCGCGCGCGCCACCTGCGGGCCCTGCTCGCGGCACGGTAACCGGCATTTCGAAACTCAGCCGGAAGCGTAAGCGCCCACAGCATGGACAAAACCATTCGCAAGTACTCCAGCTTCGACGAGATGAAGGCGGACGAGTACCGCTACTGGCAGAGCCGGCCCGCGCATGAACGGTTGGACGCGGTTGAGGAGATGATCGAAACCGCCTATTCGCTCAAAGGGTGGGAGCTCGAGCCCGATGTACCAAGACTACAAAGACCTTTTGTCCGCCTTCCAGTCCCATGGCGTTAAGTACCTCATTGTCGGCGGCTTCGCGGTGATCTACCATTCGCAGCCCCGCTTTACGAAGGACATGGATCTTTTCATCAAGGCGGACCCGGAAAACGCGAAGGCCGCCTATGCCGCGCTTGCCAGCTTCGGCGCAGCGCTCGCGGGCATCCGCCCGGAAGATTTCACCGACCCTAACAGTTTCTTCCGTTTTGGCCAAGAGCCGAAAGGCTTCGATATTCTCCCGGCTATCCCCGGAATTGATTTTGATGCGGCATGGGGAAGGCGCGTTGAGACGGTGATCGACACCGCGAGCGGATTGAAGGCGAATTTTATTTCCTCCGACGACCTTATAGCCGCCAAACTGGCCTCTGGCAGACCGCAAGATATTGCCGACGTAGACGCGATACGTAAAGCGGCGGAATCGAGCCGGTAGGTGGGGGGTCAGCACGTGGCGCACGCACTCCTGCGTGCCGCGTCGAGACTCGTCTCGACGCCTGGCTCTGCTTCAATCCAGGCGGCGTGGGTTCTCGACCCTGCCCGGTGCTCCGGAGCCGCGCCCCTGCCTCGGTAGTATCATCGCCTCTGAACCTGCATGCAGTCTGCCGTCTTGTGCCACGCCGCCGCGGACCGCGATCCCGCCTCCGATCTCGTCAGGTATCTGGAACTGAACTGCCCCCAGATCCGGTTCGATACTGAAGAATTCGCCGCGCCCTGCGGCATTCTGGACGCGGCCGAGCGCGCGATTTCGGCCGATTTTCCCATCCTCTTGCTTTCGCCCTCCGCGGTGCCGCAACCGTGGCCGCGCGCCGCCTGGGAACCGATCCTGATCGACGAGGCCCGCCGCTTCGACCGGCAGATCGCCTTCTTTCTTTTGCGGGAATGTAAGTTCCCGGATGTGTTCCGGCGCGGCGTCTTTTTCCATTGCGAAAGAGCTTTGAAACGATGGCTGCTACCCAACCATGCGTTCCCCGCCGAGACCGAGCTTCCCGAAATCGATGCTCCCGGCCCGGTCGATCCCGCCGCGCTGGAGAAACTGGCCTGCGCCCTGGCCGATCGGCCAGGCATGGAAACGAATGTGCCCCGGGAGGTCGCGCTGGCGTTTGCGCACGAGGCCGCGCACGATTTCGAAGGCGCTTTCTGGCTGAACTGCGCCCATCGGAGCCGCGCCGGCATCGTCGGCGATGCGGCGCATGCGCTGGGAATGA
>JBOGMI010000243.1:0-1459 GCA_050746645.1 Bryobacteraceae bacterium
GCCGCCAGCCGTGCGATCGGGACACGATATGGCGAGCACGAGACGTAATTCATGCCGATGCGATAGCAGAACGCCACCGAGCTCGGCTCGCCGCCATGCTCGCCGCAGATGCCGACTTCGAGATTCGGATTGGTACGGCGACCCAGTTTGACCGCGTGCTCGACCAGCTTGCCCACGCCTTCCTGATCCAGCACGGCGAAGGGATCGGCCTTGAAAATTTTCAGGTTCTCGTACTGCTTCGAGAACTTCGTGTAGTCGTCGCGCGAAAGGCCCATGGTCGTCTGGGTCAGGTCGTTGGTTCCGAAGCTGAAGAATTCCGCCTCTTTCGCGACTTCGTCCGCCGTTATCGCCGCACGAGGAATTTCGATCATGGTGCCGACGTAATATTTCAAGTCCTTCATCCCGGCCTTGCCGAGCACTTCGTCCGCAACCCTTACCACCAGCGCCTTTTGATTTTCCAGTTCCTTTACGCTGCCGATCAGCGGGATCATCACTTCGGGAATGACCTTGACACCCTTCTTGGCCACTTGCACCACGGCTTCGAAAATCGCGCGTGCCTGCATCTCAGTCACTTCGGGATACGTGATCCCCAGGCGGCAGCCGCGATGCCCCAGCATAGGATTGAATTCATGCAGTTCTTCCACACGGGAGAGTAACTGCGGCAGATACTTCTTCAATTCCGCGACCTTTACGTTGTAAGCCGCCGCCATCTCTTTCTTTTCTTTCGTAGTGGCGTGCGGCAGCCGCGCCAGATCCACCATCACGTTTTCGCGCTTGGGCAGGAACTCGTGCAGCGGCGGATCGAGCGTGCGGATCACAACCGGTAAACCGTTCATGGCTTGAAACAGTCCGGCGAAATCTTTCCTCTGCATCGGAAGCAGCTTCTGCAGCGCCTTCTTGCGCGTTTTCGCATCGCGGGCGAGAATCATGGCCTGCATATGAGGAATGCGATCTTCGGCGAAGAACATGTGCTCGGTACGGCATAGTCCGATACCTTCGGCGCCGAACACGCGCGCCCGTTTCGCATCGCGGGGAATGTCCGCATTCGCCCGCACGCCGAAATCGCCGCGGAACGCGTCCGCCCAGTTCATGAAGGTCGCGAAATAGTGCGACTTCAGGTCGGGTTCGTTCGTCTTGCACTGTCCCAGATACACTTCGCCGAGGGTGCCGTCGAGCGAAATCCAATCACCCTCTTTGACGGCCAGTTTCTTGCCTTCGAACAGAATAGTCGCCTGCTTTGCGCTCTCGCTGACCGATACGGAAGATGCTCCGACAACACAGGGGCGGCCCATGCCGCGCGCGACCACGGCGGCGTGGCTGGTCAGCCCGCCCACCGCCGTCAGAATACCTTTCGAGACATCCATCCCGTGAATATCGTCCGGCGTTGTCTCTTTGCGCATCAGGATCACCGGACCTTTGGCTGCAAGCTCCACCGCATCTTCGGAAGAAAACGCCACGC
>JBOGMI010000244.1:0-7579 GCA_050746645.1 Bryobacteraceae bacterium
TTTCTTCAATCACCGCCGCTTCCCGCCAGCAAGGGGTGAAGATCGCGATTTTTCTGCCCGGCTGCTCGTGCCGTGTTTCGCCGCGCCGGTGCGCACGCCGGCCCCAAAGCCAAATCGCGAGAGGGACGAAATCGTCGATGCCGCTAAGCAGAAGCGTGCCTGCCA
Organism: Bryobacteraceae bacterium; assembly: GCA_050746645.1. Classification (GTDB taxonomy): domain Bacteria; phylum Acidobacteriota; class Terriglobia; order Bryobacterales; family Bryobacteraceae; genus Bog-105. The sequence continues at coordinate 166 of JBOGMI010000244.1, forward strand.
GCGCACCAAGAAGGTACGGCCAGATAAGCGAAAGCTCGGCAGGCGGCAAGATATTCTCCCGAGAGTAAAGTGCGGCAGCTGGCTCTCGGCTCTCTTAGCAGTTTGCTTTCGGCAGTGAGCTTTCAGTTAGATAAGAGACATTATCGTAGCTTGCGGCGCCTTTTCATTCTTCAATAATCGATTCGGAAGCAACCTGTAAGCCGATGGCGCGCATCAGCTCGAGGGCGTTGGAGCGCGTCACCACGCCGGGGCGGAGGCGGTAATCAAATTCGATCCGGCCTTTCGCGAAGCGGTCTTCGAAGTGTACGTTGGCGGCGCGCGAGTCGAGTTCGGAGGCGATATCGGCAAGCGCGAGATCATGGGTGGTCACCAGGCCAATGGCCCCTGCATCGAGGAGACCGCGAATGATGCCGGCTGCGCCGATGCGGCGGTCGTGCGAGTTGGTTCCGCTCAGTAGCTCGTCGAGCAGAAAGAGCACGGGCGGACCGGCATGAGTGAGGTCCACGATCTGGCGCAGGCGCGTAATTTCAGCGAAGAACCGGGAGCGGTTGTCCTGCAGCGAATCGAAGATACGGATGGAGGCGGCGGGTTGGAGCGGCGAAAGGCGCATGCGGCGCGCCGCCACTGGCGCTCCGGCCCACGCGAGAACGATATTCAGACCAACCGAGCGCAGCAGCGTGCTCTTGCCTGACATGTTGGAGCCGCTGACGATGAACAAATGCAGCCCGCCGGTCAGATGCACGTCGTTGGGTACGCAAGCTTGCGGTGCGAGAAGAGGATGTTGAAGAGCTTCGGCCTCGAAGAATGGATCGGGCGCTGTAACCAGTTCGGGAAAGGTCCAATGCGGGCGCTCGAAGGCGAGCGAGGCAAACGCGGAGAGAGCTTCGAATTGAGCGACGGCGCGCACCCACACTCCGAGAGAAGCACCGGCGCTTTGTCGCGCTTGTTCGAGGCCCATAGCGGCTTGCTCTTCCCAGAGCAGGACCGGTTGGAGGATGCGGAGGACAATATGTTCGGAAGAATCGAGCAGATCGAGCCAGCGCGTGATGCGTGCGATGCAGCGGGAAGCAGGAAGGCCGCCGGCGGAGATATCGCTGCGCAGACGGGCCAGCAGCGGGGACTGGAAGGTTTCCGTTTCGAGGCGGGCGAGCAGCAGCGAGAAAGTGCGCAGCTCGTCGGCGGGCATTTCGGCGGCGGAGATGGCGCTGACACGTTTGCGCAGCGCAGTCAGCAATCCGATATTGAACAGAAAGAGGATGCCAAAGGGAAAAATCGGCAGGGCGCGCGCAAAAAACGCGATCAGAGTCGCTACCGTGGCCATCGAGAGCACACATGCGAGCGGACGCAGAATACGGGCAAAGCGTATTGGCGGCGCGGCGCCCCAGGCATCGAACTTTTCGAGATCGGCCGAACTTTGAACCTCCTCGCCAAGAAAAGCGATCTCTTCTCGCAGATCGAGGCGCCCGCGCAGTTCGCGGACCGCCTCTTGGCGCTCCAGGGCGGTTTCGCGGCTTGCCGGAGAGAGCAGCCAGGAAGCAAGCATTTGCTCCCCGGCGGCGGTGCGCGCCGAAGATAGAAGCTCGAATAGCGAGCCGCGGCCAAATACATCGAGATCGTCCGAGTAGACGTGGGAGGGGTTGCCGAAGCGTTCTCCCGCGGCGCCTTTGCCGATCCACGCGGAAGTCTCGCCGAGACGGGTCAGGCGCTGATCGTAATAGCGAGTGGCGCGGGCCGCGAAGGCACGCTGCCTGGTCACACGCGACAGCGCGACAGCGAGTGCAATAAAGATACCCACAGGCAGAAGCAGCCACCAGGCGCTCAGCGTGCGCGGGCCGAAAGCAAACCCGGCCATGACTGCGAAGGCGATGCCGGTGGCAAGACGGGCATTGCCGAGGCGAATAAATCGCCGCCGTAGGCGGCTCTCACGGGCGCGCCAGCGATCGGAGCGCGTGTTGTATTCGGCGGCGGGATCGAAAACAGGGTCCAAGCCCACAGCTTAATAGACCGCTAAAATTCAAGTAGCGATGAAGCGTTCCGGATTTGCCGATTTGCCGCGTGCACGGCGCGCCGTGCCGGTTTTCCGACCCGGCGCGATTCTCCTTTGCGCTGGGCGGCAAGGACGGGCATCCGTTTCCGGTTCCGCTGAAAACCTATGACGAGTCGCTGGGCGTGCTTCGCCGCGCGCTGGACTCGGCCCGGCTCGGTTACACCGCAAAGCGGGACGGGTTTCGCCGGTTGGACGCTTTGGTGCGGACTGTCGAGCGGCAGCGGGAACCGATTGCGCATTTCCATCTCGTGGTCCAACACGAGCATAAGATATCGCCAGAGGTTGGAGGGCGATCTGTGTCGAGCTCGAAACAGCTCTCGCTGTTTTGAGGTCCACGACTCCTGCGCTCTACATGTTGTAGAAAAACTGTTCGTATACGATCTTGCCGCCTTCGACTTTGTAGATGGCGACTTCTTCCATGTTGAACCGTTTGTTTTCCGGCTTAAACGTCATATCGAGCTTGAAGGTCACCGCGAAATGCGAACCGGCGACCAGCGGCCCTTCGACCGTGCTCGCGTGGACCTCGTGAGTTGCGTTGAACTTTTCGCTCTTGACGATCACCGCGGGAAGGCCCTTGGTTTCCCGCGATCCGCCCGGAGGTGCGCCGGCCTCCATGCTGACGATATTCGGCGAGTAAAGGCTCTTCACCGCCTCGTCGAACTTTCCCGCCGAGCAAAGCTTCACCAGCGTGTCGGCAACTTCCTGAGTAGTCATAAGCGAATCTCCTGAATGATGATTAACGAATCTTCACCAAGGCTAGCACGCGATCCAGAACTCAAGGCAGCACGCGGATCTTTTTGCCGCGAGCCAGGCGGAGCACACTGAAATCACGGCGGTCCAGAGTGAAAATGGTCTCAATCTTTTCCCGGTTTGCCAGATGCACCAGCGATGCATCCGCGAGCTGAATGTCCAAGTCCTCATATTTTTCGAGAACGGCGGCAATTCCGGCAAGATCCGCCTCACTCAGAGCAAGAACCTTGAATGGACGGCCACCCAATGAAGATAAGAGCCGCCGAATCGTGGCCGGGCGGTTCCGCAAAAGCCAAGCCGCTTCGGTAATCACAGGCCAGCAAGTCAGTAGCGGGCTTCGAATCTGCTGAAGTTGCTCGATACAGGCATCGTGGTGTTGTTCGCTATCTGAAAGGATGGCCACAATCGGTCCAGCATCTATCAGTACTGGTCCGGTCAGAACGTGTTCTCTCAAGAGCGGCCAAATCCATCAAAGTACTTTGGATTCGTGGCGAGATCGGGGGGGGCGCCTTTTACGATCCCAATCAGCCCGGCTTTCTTGAGATCGTCGTATGCTGTGACCTCCTTAGGCTCGGCCGCAAGCTGCCGCTCGACCGCCTCACGGATCAAATCCGATTCGCGCGCGCCCCTGCGGCGGGCAGCATGCCTGAGCCGCTGGCGCAGGTCGGCCGACAGCCTCACGGTAACGCGATTGTCCTTCATGTCCGACATTTTATCAAGTTTGTCGGACACCGGTGGTGCATCTTTAAAACTCGGACTTTAAGGCAACCCATCTGCGCCTCCACCAGCTTGGCTTGGCCCTCTTCGGCGCAGGCTTTTTCGGCATCACGGCGGCTGCGCGGTGCCGCCGCGATGACGCATTTTCCGTACCAACCAGGTGAACCCGCACGCCGTCGAACCAATAAGTCCGGCGGCACAGCTTCCCCTCGTCATCTTTCAGGATCAGTTCGAACGTCCGGCCTTGCTTTCCGCTCTCGGCGGGATCCACGTGAATCGGAAAATAACCCTGCACATCGCGCTGCCGGTAGGAGGTCTCGTAGCGGTGATGGTTCAGGCTCCACAGAAAAACGCGCCACCCGTTGAAGTCGCATGACTCGACCTTCGAAGCCGTAGTCCAGAGCCAATCGTGTTTAACAATGCCGAGTTTGGTGTCGGTTACCGCGCCCAAATCAAAATAGGCAGTGATGCGTTTGCCTTCCGCATACTGCTCGACATCTCTCGGGATCTTCATGAATAGATTGCGCGAGAGCGCCCATCCGGTCACATCGCTGCTGGTGCGAACCAGCGTCCAATCCTCCATAGCGACAGGCTTCTTTTCCGGCTGCGCCGCTTGCTCTTCAATAGGGTTGCCCGACATCTGCTTCCAATTCGGCGGCAAGGGAGGCGCGGGCGGCGGCGGCGGCAGAAGCCTCATTTTGCGGCGCTCTGGCGGCGGCGGTTTTGGCCTGGCCCGCAACACCACAAATGCGGCACGCTTCGGCCGATGGTTCGTTCTGGGCGCCATCCGATGTGCCAAAACCTGGACGACTTCGCCTGGGTGAATCTGCGCAAACGCAGGTGAACCGCGGCTTGGCTCGATGTGCATGTTTAGCGGGCCGAATACCGTGGCTTCGCCCTGCGGCGGCAGTGTTCGCGCGTGCAGCCGCTCGCGCCCGATCTGCTGCATTTCTCCTGAGGTAAGCAGATCGTATGAACTCAGCCAGCCTTCGGCGCCCGCAGCCGTGCGTACCTCCAGGAAAATGCGGCGCTGGTCGATGATCGAGACCTCCTCGCCGTGCTTCAACACCGCAACTGTGCTGTTTTTCTCCGTGAGGTCGCTCCGCAGCTTGAGGGTCGCGGGAGCGACATACGCCTTTCCGAGAACATCGCTGGTCTTCTTTCTGCAACTGACGAAGCAGAGCGGCACTAGCAGCAAAACCACGCTGGCTGCCAGCACTCGCGGCAAGGAACGCAACATCTAAATAGCTGTAAAGAGAGTAGTCTATCGCGGACCCGGACCATCTCCGTCAAAAATCTTGAATCTGAGCCGGAAGCGTAAGCGACCCCATCTCTGAGCGGGAGCAGCGTCAAATTCGCTTACGCTCACGGCTCCGTTTCAAGATCCCTGCAGCAGCTTCCGAAACCGCGCCACTTCCGCGTTCGTCAGCGTCCGATAAGCGCCCGGCTTCAGATTGCCCAGTTCCAAAAAACCGATCTTCACCCGCTTCAGCTTCTCCACCAGCCGGCCGGAGTGCTTAAACATGATCCGGATCTGATTCTGGCGCCCTTCGACCAAGCGAACTTCATACCACGGGTTCTCGCCGCGCCGGATCAGCTTCAGACCGGCCGGCGCGGTGCGGCGTCCGTGCATCGGAATGCCGTGGCGAAACTGTTCTTCCTGCTCCGGCGTGAGCGCGCCATTCGCTTTGACAAGATACGTCTTCTGAATATGGCTCGCGGGCGACATCAGCAGATTCGCGAAATCGCCGTCGTTGGTGAGCAGCAGCAGACCTTCGCTGGCGTAGTCGAGCCGCCCAACCGGATAGATCCGCTCGCGCATACCCTTGAAAAACGCCATCACCGTCTGGCGCCCTTCCGGATCGTTCACGGTGGTCACGCAATTCTTCGGCTTATGAAAGGCAATGTAGGTATAGTGCTCCGGTTCGCGCAGCACACGCCCATCGATCTTAACGCGATCCGCTGCGGGATCGGCCTTGGAGCCGAGTTCAGTCACGGTTTTCCCGTTCACCGAAACCCGGCCGGCCAGGATCAATTCTTCCGCCTTGCGGCGGCTGGCGACCCCGGCCCGCGATAGAATTTTCTGCAGCCGCTCTTCAGGCATCCGGCCGGTGGTGTAGACGATCGTCGTCGTGGCGCAGACGATCGTCTTCTGTCGTCTGCGACTCAGGCTCGTGCTCCACGTGATCGCCTTCTGTCGTCTGCGTCTCCCCGGCCGCCGAAACCGCCTCCGGCTCGGGCGGCGTCTCGGATCTCGATCCGTCTTCTTCGTCGCCCAGTGCGAGCCGTCCGAGATCTTCAAATTCCTTCAGCGTTGGCAGTTCCGCGAGCGAATCGAGACCAAATTGGATCAGAAACTCGCGCGTGGTCTTATACGTGATGGGCCTCCCGATCACGTTCTTGCGTCCGGCGGCGGCGATCAGTTTGCGGTCCAGCAGCGTTTTCAGCACACCCGCGCCCTGCACGCCGCGAATCTCCAGAATCTCTGGCCCCGTGATGGGCTGCTTGTAAGCGATCACGGCGAGCGTTTCGAGCGCCGCCATGGAGAGCTTCAGCGGCGGCTGAAGGTTCTTCACGAAGCGGCGCACCGCATCGTGGTGCTCTGCCTTGGTAGACATCTTATATCCGCCTGCGAGTTCGCGCACCGAAAGACCGCGGTCCGGCGCCGCGTATTCGGCGGCGAGCTGCGCCAAAACTTCGGTGACACGTTCGACCGGCTCTTCGAGAGCCGCCGCGATTTGCTCGGCCGTAAGCGGCTCGTCGGTAATGTAAATCGCCCCTTCGATGATGGCTTTCAGCCTTGGGTCTTTTTCTTCGGCCGGCGACTCCTCTGCCGCCACGTCCGGCTGTTCTACTTCTTCCATGGTTCTTGCTTATTGGTATTCCTGTTCCACGGTAGCCAGGCTCGCTTCGGTTTCCGGCGGCTCGTCGAAACGCGGCCCGCGGCGCAGGCCGATATCGCCGAACGATTCCACCTGGGCCAGCTCGACCGCCTGCCACCGCACCAGTTCCAGGATCGCAAGGAACAGACAGATCATGGCGCGGCGCGAACCGAGCGCTTCCAGCAGGTCGGTCGCCGAAAGCGGCTGATTGTCCCGTGAAGACGAAAGCCGGCGCCGCAGCAAATCGATCATCTCGGGAATGCTGACGTCTTCCTGGCCCACTTCGTAGAGAGGCCGGCTCTTAGCCCGGTCGAGCACGCGCTGAAACGTCTGGACCAGATCGAAGACGGTGGCGGCGAGTGCCGGCCCTTCGTCCGCCGAAAGAAACTGCCCGATCTGCGGATTCGACCAGATCGCTTCTTCGACGATCCGCTTCTGCTGCAGTATCTCGGCGGCGTTTTTAAAGCGCTCATGTTCGATCAGCCGATCGACCAATTCCTTGCGCGGGTCCCCTTCCGGTGAAATCTTTTCCAGCTCCGGGTCGGTGGGCAGCAGCATGCGGCTCTTGATATGAATCAGAGTCGCGGCCATGTAGACGAACTCCGAGCTGAGTTCGATGTCCAATTCCAGCGCCCGCTGCATGAATTCGAGATATTGCGCCGTGATGCGCGCGATCGGAATGTCGTAGATGTTGATCTGCTGTTTGCGGATCAGGTCGAGCAGCAAGTCCAGCGGACCCTCGTACTGCTCGAGGTGAAAATTCAGGGGCGAGGGCACTTAGGTACAAAATAGCATCAGGTGCGAGGCGGCCGCTGGCCTCCCGTGTGCCACATGCTGCTGCCGCGCCGGGACAAGGCCGCCATCAACAAGAGCAGCGCCGTAATGAAAAACAAGAAAGCGGATGCCCAGCCGGACCAACCCACGCTGTAGGGCCAAACCGGCAGCACCGCAAGCGCGCCGAGGAAAAACAGGATCGCCAGATATCTCCAAAATGTCATGTCTTTAGATGCCCTCAAAA
>JBOGMI010000245.1:0-5296 GCA_050746645.1 Bryobacteraceae bacterium
GGAATGGGTTCCGTCGAGAACCATTCGGAAAGAAGAGAGGATCAGCCATGACTCAAATATGTAGCGTATTTTCGCAACTGCTGCAACTGTTTTCGCGCGGAGAGTTCGAGCGGGCAGTGAAGCAGCACGAAGCCGAGCGCAACGCGAAGGGATTCACCTGTTGGGGGCAGTTCGTCGCGATGTTTTTCTGCCAGGTGGCACAAATGAAGTCGCTGCGCGAAGTTTGCATGGGCTTGGCCAGTTGCGAATCGCCGCTGAAGCACTTGGGCCTGAGTGAGACGCCGAAGAAATCGACGCTGGCCTATGCCAATGAGAACCGGCCTTGGGAACTCTACCGGACGGCTTTCCATCGATTGCTGGAAAAATGCCAAGCGGAGATCGCCGCCCGGGGTGGCCGCAAGAAGTTCCGCTTCAAGAACAAGCTGGTGAGCCTGGATGGCAGCATTATCGATCTATCGGCCAGCATGTTCGACTGGGCCAAGTACCGGCGGACGAAGGGCGCGGTCAAATTGCACCTGCTGTTGGACCACAACGGCTACCTGCCATCGTTCGCGGTAATAACGGAGGGCAAGCATAGCGAGGTGGCCGTGGCGCGGGGTTTGCGGCTGGAAGCAGGCACCGTCCTGGTCATTGACCGGGGCTACAACGATTACGAGTGGTTCGCGGAGATGACCGCGGAAGGCGTCTTTTTCGTGACGCGTATGAAGACGAACACGGTCTACGCGGTGGAAGAAGAATGCGCGGTCCCGGCGAACGGGAATGTTTTGCGCGACCAGATTATTTCTCTGGCGGGGCTGCGAAAAGCGGGCGAGGAGCCGGTGCTGTTCCGGCGCGTCGAATATTGGAACCAGGACAAACAGGAAACCCTGGTATTCTTCACCAACCTGCTGCACTTGGCGGCGTCCACGATTGCGGCCGTCTACAAGGACCGCTGGCAAGTGGAACTGTTTTTCAAGGCCCTGAAGCAGACATTGAAGGTGAAGACGTTCCTGGGCACCAGCGCCAATGCGGTCAAGACGCAGATCTGGACAGCCTTGATCGCCATGCTGGTTCTGAAGTACTTGCAACTGAAGTCCAGCTTTGACTGGTCGCTTTCCAATCTGGCGGCACTGCTGCGGCAGCAATTGTTTATTTTCCGCGACTTGTGGGCTTGGCTGAACCACCCGCTGGAAGGGCCGCCGGCAGCGCGGCTCATCGGCGAACAATTGGCCATGCCGCTGATCTGGTAGCCCAAGTTGGACAGCAGCCGAAGGGCGGCAAACGGTCGGAGCGAGTAAATGGGCACTTGGAGCGTGTAATTTGGACAGCAGGAGGCGGGAAACTTAGGAACCCATTCAGGACGGGGATGTCGAACCAGCCTGCGGCCGTCAGCGGAAAGAGATCGCTATGTCCCTTGAAATCAATAGCGCACGTTCGGTAAAGCTGCTATTTGGGACAAGAGTGCATCTGTTCGGGTGGTCCACTTCTTACTGTCTGCCCATAAATAACCTTTTTTAGGCTAAGCGGAACGGTTTCGGGGCTGGATTCGGTGGTTCCAATCGCCGTGGATCGCGAACGTTCGTAATAGTTGTTCTTCAGAAGGCGTGATGTAACCTGCGGTTGATATCCGGCCAGAACTCCGCTGCCAGGCTGTATAGGGCTGTGTTGCCGAGATCGAGAGCGATGCGGGTCGTCGTGTGGCGAGCGCCGACGTCTTGCGGAGGATAATACAAGTTCGAAAGGCCGGCTGCGATAACGGTTCCCGATAGAGCTGAGGTGTCAAATACGTTGTGCCCCGAATCGTTGTATGTAACAAAGACACGCGAAATCGCCTAGAAAACGCGCTTGCCGAAGGAGCCTCGGCCCAGCCGGAAGTAGCGGGGATCCTGGTGCAGGAGCACAGGAAGAGCGAAATCGCCGATGAAACTGGAGTCGGTCGAGTCCAACTCGAGGGAGCCAAAGCACTGGCCGTAGCCGCCCCACCCTTTTCCGTAGCCGCAAAAGCCGTCCTTGGACGAATGTTCCAGCGTTGCTGCCTCAAACGCTCCCGCGAGAAGGCCCAACGGGTCGTACTCCCCCCTGGCCCATTCGTCGAATTTCTCCTTCGGAGTCATCGGCTTGAATTTCTGACCATAGGCAACCTTCAAAAGCGGGAATCACCCAAAAGATATGACCAAGTGAGCCGCTGGTTGTAGGCGGGCTATGCTCATTTTTCTTTTTCTGATTCTGACCCTTTGGTGGACCCGAATTTTGCTGGGGCCACAAACCAATCCCTGGACTTATCCATACGGATGCCCCAAGCCACAGGGCATTGTCGGCCGGAGCTGGGTTGCCAGGCAAGCCAGCCACAAATGGTGATCTCCAACCGTTCGGGCCGCCTGCCGAAGGCGTGGTCAAAGGATACAAAAGAGGCTCAAAACTAGCGGGTGTTTCTGCCACCATTGGAGCCGTTCGCGACGAACACTCCGGAGGGAGTTCCGTTGCCTTCTGTATAAATGAATTGATTCAAGGTATCGACGGTAGGCAAGAGCGCATCTCTGGCCTGCACACGGCTCTCTTTGGCGATCCGTGCATTCGCCGCAGCCGTTTGAAATTTTGGGCTGTAGGCGCGGGCACGGCTGATCGCGTCCTGGAGGTTGATCGCGATGGATTCTGAGGCGTGTGCCTCGGGCCCAGGCGGCAATTGTCCGGGGCAGCCTGGGATCCGAAACCCGTTATCGCTTCCAGCGATAACCATGCCGGTTGGCCTCCGCCGAAAGGCGCGGTGTGGATTGGTTTGGATCATTTTGTTGGCTCCGATCGGATAGGACCGTGATGATGATCGGGATCGCTCATGCAATGCAGTCGTGAAGTCGAGCAACTTGTGCCTTCAATCAAAGTGAATTATGGAATCGTGTAGCGGAGACCCACCCAATACATGCTGGCGTGGGCGTTCCGCGGCGCGCCGGGGGCGGCGTACCAAGGAGTGCGCGTCAGGTAGGAATACTGGAGGATCAGGGAGAGCGCACCACTGTCCGGACGTTTCCAGATAGTAGGAACGAAGCCGAACGTCGCTTCCTGGATGGTGCGGTTGTTGGAGGCAGGCGAGCCGAAGAAACCGTAGCCGACCGGATTGCCATTGGCCTCGCGCGCGGCGTTTCTCGCGATGTCGATCCCTCCGTAGTAACCGTAGAGCAAGATGCTTTTCGAGAGATTCGCCTCGAATCCATCGACTGTCGAGTAGGTGTGGATTGGAGAGAGCGTGCCATCTGGGCGAACCATCACATCGGGCGCCAAGCCGAAAACGTAACGGCCGTTCCCGGAACCGAAGAAGGTGTTCGCGATGAGGCGGAAGCCTTCGATGAGCTCCAGATTCGCATTAATCTCGCCGCTTTCGGTGGTAAGCAAGTGCGTTTCGTAGGAACCCGAGCTACCCGTAGGGAGAGCATCCTTAAAGCTGCGGGTTAAGGACACCGCTTCGACGTGCAGGTGGCGGCCGGCGGGGTGCGCATCATAGGCGGCTTTGACGATGATATCGGGACGAAGGTTCGGAGCACTCGAACCGGTTGTTCCGTTGTTGAATTCGGGAGCGAGCGAGGCAGCTAGCGCGGAAGGGAGCTTCACAGCAGAAGCGCTCAAACCGCCAGAGCCGCCGATGTACTGCTGCGGATTTTCAAGAGAGACTGCGACGGCGAAATTATCGTTTGGATGAAAAGTAAAGCGGAACTGCGTTTGGCGTGCCCAGACGAGACCCGCCTGGTAGTTGGTATCCATATTCTGCGTGTAGAAAATGTCGGAGGGCAGAGGCGAGAGGCCGTTGCGGTTGGGCGTTGCTAGGCTCCAATCCTGCCCGCCGAGTACCTCGAATCTTCCCTTGCGCAGATCCACGAACACGTTCCGCATACGGAAGGTGTTGGAATTGCTCGTAACAAATGCGTTGCCGGGCTGGCTACCCAAGAAATCGGCTTCGAAGTAGCCAAGCACTTTGGCTCCGTGGACCGTGGAATCGACGCGGAGGCCGAGTCGCGAATTCTGGCCGCTGAAGTTGATTTCCGAGAGGCTGCCAGCGGCCGAATTACTGTATGGGATGCCGCCGAAATTAGTTCCGATTCCGCTGCCGGTGTTGGTGGAACGGCCGAAGAGCGTGGCATCTACGAAGCCGAAGGGCGTGAGCCGCGCATTGCCGACGGCAATGGAAATCGGAGCGGGTTTCTCTTCGGGAGGCCGCGCGGCCTGCGCAAGCGGGGCTGCTGCTTTGCTCTTCTTTTGGGCCGCTAGGACACGATCTAGTAGATTTTGTTGCTCAGCAATCGATTTTTCTAGATGCTCGATTTCCTCCTGCTGCCGGGCGATCTGCGCGTGAAGTGCAATGACATCTTGCGCGGATAAAGTTGCCGGTGGCGCACTCCAAACAGGAGCCGCGCACGCAAAAAGGCAGAGCGCGGCCAAGACTTTTTCGTTCTCCATAGCTCTTAGCCGGAACCATTGTCACGTGCGAATATTACGAAACGGTGAAGAAATGACGACAATTTGGCCCGTGTTATAGCTGGTGCATCACGGCACCGGAATCAATGATCGAACAAACTACCAGGAGCGATGAGACGCTGCCAAGGGCCAGTCTATGCACCGCCTGGCGGCTCGTTGTTCCTCACCTCGTGGCCGATGAATTGGCGAATGTCCCCATAGCGAAATTCAACCGCGCCGTCGGCGAAGGGAGACCGGGCGTGATCACGCATTCCGGTGTTGTTCTAGCAGATTCGCAGCGCGACCCGGAAATGATGGAAAATCATGCAACCCGTCCGGAGGTTCGGCAGGCACTCCAAGGCAAAGAGCGGAACTCCGTTGGCCATAACGCCACACTCGATCTCACGAACTCCGCCACACCCCTCGATAGGGAGGGAGGCGAGCGATCGGTCCCAGCTTCCACTCAGGGCCCAGGCGAAGAACTTTCAAAAGACCCATCCCAGCGTTGCCGTATACGTCCGCGGCGTAACAAAATGTGTGCCACTGAAGGTGGAAAGAAAATTGTAAAGCGCCACGGCGTTGGTCAAGTTCTCCACAGCTATCCTGAGGGTGGTTTTCACTTTCTCGGTGTGAAAAAGATTATCTGTCCCCACGCCCACGTCGAAGATATTTCGGGGCGCGACGCGCGGCGGATTATGGTCCGGGTTATAAGTGCCGGGCCTCGGAATGTTCAAGCGGGTCGCTCCATAGTTCCCCGAAGGGCAAGAGGCAATCGGGTTCAACAGCGTGGCATGATCGCTGCCGCAATAGAATCCAATCGCCGCCTGCTGGTCGGCGTCGAGCGCCAGCGCATCGGCGAGGTCCGTCACCGAAC
>JBOGMI010000246.1:0-6039 GCA_050746645.1 Bryobacteraceae bacterium
AGCGAAATCCGCCTTATGATGGGGCGGCGCGTGAAAGGGCTGGCGCTGGTGATTTCGGAAATGGATCCGGCGCTCATCCAGGAGCTTTCCGAAAGCGGCATTCCGGTGGTTTTCTACGATGTGGGCACGCCCCGACACAATCTTTCGAATATCGCGGTGAACTACGCCAAAGGGATCGCGCGCGTGGTGAATTACCTCTACGATTTGGGGCACCGGCGCATGGGGTTCATCGGCCATCACCCGAATCTGGGGCCGCTGAGCGTGCGCGAGAGCGCGTTTCGCGAGTGCGTGGAGAAGAAAGCGCCCGCCATACGCTGGAAGATCGCAGTCAGTTCCGACAGCCTGGAGGGCGGCCGCGAGGCCACACGCGAGATTCTGGCGTCGGGCTTCGATCCGACCGCGATTATTTCGGTGAACGATTTCATGGCGCTGGGCGCTCTCTACGAGCTGCGGCAAGCCGGCTTGCGGGTTCCCGAAGACGTTTCGGTTACGGGATTCGACAATATCCGGCTTTCGGAGATCTGCTCGCCGCCATTGACCACGCTGCACATAGACAGGGAACGCATCGGCCGCCTCATGTTTCAGTTGCTGACCGATGCGTCGTCGTCGCCGGAAGCCTGCCGCAGGAAGATCGTGCTGGACCCGGAGTTTGTACTGCGAGAATCCACCGGACCGGCGAAGGGCCGCTAAGCGCCGGCGGATGAACCTTCTTCGCCGGTAGAGTAGCGGCCGGGCTGCGTGGAAACGCTTGCATCTTTATGGCAGAACCACTAACCGCCACCGCTCCCGGCCTTTTTCCAGACCAGTTTTTCGTGGTTGCTTCCCTGCGGGGTTTTCGTGTCCATGATCTCGGTCGCGGTCTTGCCGTCTGGCGAAAGTGTGACTCGAATGGTTTGCTTGTACAGCCCGTCGTTGGAACTGCGCTCATTCACGAGCGTGTGATTCTTCCAGTGCGTAACCGAATAGCCAGGCGCTGGCTGCTGGCTGGGATGCTGCAGGCCGTCGAGATACCAAGTCAACCGATTTTTCTGCGGGGCGCCGCCGAGGTAGCTGGTCTGAATCGCATTCACCACGTCGCCGCGAACCGTGTAGGTAGCCACGCCCTTCGTAGGGCGGGCAGCATTTCCGAAATCCGATTGAGCCACTTCGAGGACCCAGTTGCCGGAGAACTGACGATCCGCACCCAGAAGCAAAAGCGCGGGCGAAAGGAACGTTGCAGCGAATAAAATGCCCGTGCGCAAAGGTGTACCCTCTAGTAAGATGAACCTCGTAGCGCTGCGTTTCGGGGGCTATTTGAATTCCAAAATTTCTTTTTCTTTCGCCTTAGCCGCCTGATCGATTTTGCCGGTGTAGGTGTCGGTGAGCTTTTGGACGGTCTCGAGACCTTGCCGCTCATCGTCCTCGCTGATGAACTTCTCTTTGAGCAGTTTCTTGATCTGGTCGTTGGCATCCCGGCGAACGTTCCGCAGCGAGACGCGGCGCTCCTCGGCGATGTGGCTGAGTTTCTTGGCCAGCTCGCGCCGGCGCTCCTCGGTGAGCGCCGGAATCGGCACGCGCACAATTTTTCCATCGTTGGAGGGATTCAAGCCGAGATCCCCGCTGCGAATCGCCCTTTCCACTGGCGCGATCATGGCCGGATCCCAGGGCTGGACGGTAATCATCGAAGGCTCAGGTGCATGGAGTTGCGCCACTTGATTCAGCGGCACCGGAGAGCCGTAGTATTCCACGCGCACGCTGTCGAGCAGACCGATGGAGGCGCGCCCGGTCCGCACGTGGGCCATTTCCTGATGCAGCTCCGCTACCACTTTTTCCATGCGGTCGCGGCTGGCCGCCTCCACATCCTTTAAGCTCTTGAAGGTAGCCGCGCCCGCCGGCGATTGATGTTCCTGTTTCATATCCTGTGTTGCTATTGACGGATGGTGGTGCCGATCGGCTCGCCCATCGCCATTCGCATTATATTGCCCGCCACGTTGAGGTCGAAAACTACGATCGGCATGCCGTTGTCCCGGCACATCGCGACCGCGGAGGCATCCATCACTCCCAGCGCCTTTGACAGGACTTCTGTGTAACTCACCTCCGCGAATTTCACCGCGTCGAGATGCTTTTTGGGGTCTTTGTCGTAAACTCCATCGACGCTGGTCGCTTTGGCGATGATCTGGGCGCGGATTTCGAGGCCCCGCAGCGTGGCGGCGGTGTCGGTGGAAAAGTACGGATTCGAGGTTCCGGCGGCGAAAATGACCGCGCGGCCTTTCTCCAGATGCCGGATCGCGCGGCGGCGGATATAAGGCTCGGCGACTTCATGCATCTCTATCGCCGTCATCACTCGCGTTGGGACGTCCAGCCGCTCCAGCGCGTCCTGAAAGGCGAGCGCGTTGATGACCGTGGCCAGCATGCCCATGTGATCGCCGGTGACGCGGTCCATTTGATGGGCCGCCGCCGCCACGCCACGGAAAATGTTTCCGCCCCCAAGCACCAGCCCCATCTGCACCCCGGCGCGGGAGACTTCGGCGACTTCCTCGGCCAGGGACAAGATGCGATCGGGATCGAGGCCGAACAGTTGCGGCCCAGCGAGAGCTTCACCGCTGATTTTGAGTAAAACTCTTTGATAGGGTGGCATGCGGCCGGGCCTCTGTGCAGGCTTAAGGAGCAGGAACTACCGGCGTCGCCTGAACTCCGGGCGCATCTCCCGCATCGCCGACCTTGAATCGGACAAAGCGGTCTACGCTCACCTCGCCGCCAAATTTAGAACTCGCCGAACGGATCATCTCGGAAACCGAAATATTGTTTTCGCGGATAAACGGTTGATCGAGCAGACAAACTTCTTCGTAAAACTTGCTCAGCCGTCCCTCGGCGATTTTATCCAACATTTTTTCGGGCTTGTTTTCGCCGCGGGCACGGTCGCGCTGGATCTCGCGCTCTTTTTGCAGCACTTCCGCGGGAACATCGGCTTTGCTCAGATACTGCGGATTCGATGCCGCCACCTGCATGGCTAAATCCTGCAGAAAAATCCTGAATTCCTCGCTTCGAGTAAAGCTGTCCGCCGAAACCGTTAACTGCATGAGTACCCCGATCTGCGAACCCTGGTGGATGTACGCTCCCACGATCCCCTTGTCGCCGGCATCGTAAATGATAAAGCGTGAAACGTTGATGTTTTCGCCGAGCTTGGCGATTTTGCTTTTGACCAGTTCGCCGATGGTGGTCTCGCGGTCCTTAATGAACTTTTGCTCGTACAGCGCTTCATGCGCTTTGAAATGCGCGCGCTCGGATTCGGTTACTTCCTCCGCGCGCACATATTTCGGTTGATGTTTGGCGATGTGCGCGGCGATGTCGGCCGCCAGACCGCGAAAATCCTCCGTGCGCGCGACGAAGTCGGATTCGCAATTCACTTCGACGAGAACGCCATGCCTTCGGTCTTCCGCGATGTGCGATGCGATCAATCCTTGCTTGGTCGAACGCGCTTCTTTCTTGACCGCCGCCGCAAGCCCGCGCTTGCGCAGAACGATTTCCGCCTGGGCCACGTCGCCATCGGTCTCCTCCAATGCTTTCTTGCACTCCATCATGCCCGCCCCGGTCTTGTCCCGGAGCTGCTTTACCAACTGTGCGCTAATTTTGGCCATGGTTCCTCTAATTCCTACATTTGCGGATGTTCGGGGACAGGCGGCTCTGTCCCAAGCGGTTTTTGCGCGTGGACAGAGCTGCCTGTCCCCGGTTTGCCCGTGGGTTCGCTATAGCGACTTCGGAAACACGACACTAGTGTTCGCTGACGGTCGTGCTGGCGACTTCCTCGGCAGCCGGAGCCGGCGTCTCGGTTGCCGGGCCTTTACGCGGCGGCGGCTCCGGTTCGTTGGCCGTGGCCAGACTCTCCGACATCAACTGCTCGGCGTACTTCGGATCGAGGTATTGAGTAAACTCTTCCGGATTGTGTTCGGAAGCCGCGTCCTCTTCGCTGACAACGCCTTCGCCGCCAAACTCCTGCTCGGTCGCAAGCGTGCGGCCTTCGACCACCGCATCGGCGATTTTAGCCGTGAACAGCCGGATCGCGCGCAGCGCGTCGTCGTTGCCCGGGATCACGTAATCGACCTCGTCAGGATCGCAGTTGGTATCCACTATCGCGACGACCGGAATACCCAGCCTGCGCGCTTCTTTTACGGCGATCGCTTCTTTATTGGAATCGATGACAAACAACAGATCCGGCAGGCCGTTCATGTCCTTGATGCCGGCCAGATTTTGCTGCAGGTGCTTGCGTTCGCGCTCGAGGCGGCTCGCTTCTTTCTTGGCGCGGCCTTCGTATGCGTTGTCCGACGCCATGGCGTCAAGGTCTTTCAGACGCTTGATCGAGCGCTGCACGGTTGTGTAATTCGTCAGCAATCCGCCCAGCCAGCGCTGGTTCACGTAGAACTGATGGCTGCGATTGGCCTCTTCGGCGATGGCCTCCTGCGCCTGACGCTTGGTGCCGACGAACAAGACGGTCTTGCCTTGCGCCGCCATCTCGCCGACGTAGCGCATCGCGTCTTTAAACATTTTTAGCGTTTTTTGCAGATCGACGATGTAAATGCCGTTCCGTTCGCCAAAGATGTATTCCTTCATCTTCGGATTCCAGCGCTTGGTCTGGTGCCCGAAGTGAACGCCGGCTTCGAGCAATTCCTTCATGGAGATTGATGGCAATTTGCCTCCTCATTACTGGAACGGGCTTCCCGCGGATTCGGCGCGGCCCAAAGCGGAATTTGCGCCTGCCGCAAGGCGGCCCGGTTGTGCAAAGAACCGGCCGTGGAGCCAGGTCTTTGCGGGTCTTGGAGTGGGAACGAAAGAAACGTACAGACGAGTTACCGCTTGGAGAATTGGAATCGTTTGCGGGCGCCCTTCTGCCCGTACTTCTTTCGCTCGTGCGCGCGAGCGTCGCGCGTGAGAAAACCAAGCTGCTTCAGTTTGCCCCGCAGCTCGGAGTTGAATTCAATCAGTGCGCGGGCGATGCCGAGCCGCGCGGCTCCAGCCTGCCCACTGATGCCGCCGCCCGAGGCCAGAATCATGATATCGAACCGCTCCGCGGTCTCGGTGGCGAGCAGCGGTTGGCGCACGTAGGCGCGCGCCGACTCGCTGGCAAAATAATCTTCGAATGGCCGGTGATTGATCGTAATCTGGCCTTTGCCCGGGCGCAAAAACACGCGCGTCGTCGCCGTTTTCCGGCGCCCGGTTCCCAATTGCTGTACTAGCTTTGCTGGCAACTAAAATCCTTTCATATGACGCAAACCGGTCGCTTACGCTTCCGGCTCCGGTTTTATAGCGAGAGCGGCGCCGGTTTCTGCGCCTGATGCGGATGATGCTCTCCCGCGTATACTTTCAGCTTCCGGTACATCTGCTTGCCCAGCTTGGTCTTGGGCAGCATGCCGGACACGGCGAGCTCGACCATGCGGGCCGGCCGGGTTTCCCTTACGCGCCGTGCTCCGGTTTCGATCAGGCCGCCCGGATAGCCGGTGTGCCGACGATAGACTTTTTTCTGTTCCTTGCCGCCCGTCAGTTTTACCTTGGCGGCATTGACAATAATGACATGATCGCCCGTATCGAGAGACGGGCTGAAAATGGGTTTGTGCTTTCCCATCAAAAGCATAGCGGCGCGGCTGGCGACCCTTCCGAGTACCGCCTTTTCCGCGTCGATCACGTGCCAGGCACGGGTAATTTCGTGCTTGGACGGAATTTCAGTTCGCATGGACAGACTTCTTCTCTCCGCTTGACAGAGTCAACTACATTAGTGTAGCCGATGGCCGGCGCCTCACGCAACCAGCATCTCAAATTCGGGTGCGCGGCATAGCGGCATAAATGTGGGCGCGCAGCGAAGGCATGCGCACGAGACAGAACCCCGACTGTCAGGAAGGGGTTGCGGCTAGGTGCGCCAGTTCCCTCTATTTTTCCGCCGACACCGGATTCCGCAACTCGCCAATGGAAGAAACCTTGACCACCACGTCGTCGCCCGGGCGTAGAAATCGCGGCGGCTTACGTGCAAAGCCGACCCCCGAAGGCGTGCCGGTCGAAACAATGTCGCCC
>JBOGMI010000247.1:0-7726 GCA_050746645.1 Bryobacteraceae bacterium
ACATCGGTGCGGCGAAGCTCTTCGCGCTTGTTCATCAGGTCGTAGTAGACCTTGCCGGAGCACAACAGAACGCGGCTGATCTGGCCGCCGACATACTGTGAATCCCCGATTACTTCCTGAAATGCTCCGCTCGTTAGTTCTTCCAACCGCGAGGCCGCTTTCGAGTAACGCAGCAGCACCTTCGGAGTAAAGACAATGAGCGGCTTGCGGATGCCGCGCCGGTCCGCGCCGCCGTACATCTGGCGCCGCAGCAGGTGGAAGTACTGCGCCGGTGTCGTGCAGTTACACACCTGAATGTTGTTCTCGGCGCAAAGCTGGAGGAATCGCTCAATGCGCGCGCTCGAGTGCTCCGGTCCCTGGCCTTCGAGGCCGTGCGGCAGCAGCAGCACCAAGCCGCTCGGCTGGTTCCATTTCGGCTCGGCCGATACCACAAACTGGTCGATGATGATCTGCGCGCCGTTCACAAAATCGCCGAACTGCGCTTCCCACAACACGAGCGTCAGCGGGTCCGCCACGCTGTAGCCAAATTCGAAACCCATGGAAGCGTATTCGCTGAGCGGGCTGTCGATCACCTCGAATTTAGCCTGTTCCGGATCCAGGTGCTTGAGCGGCACATAGCGCTCGCCGGTTTCGTAATCGCTGAACTGGAGATGCCGCTGCGTGAAGGTTCCGCGCGCCACGTCTTCGCCGGTCAGCCGTACCGGAGTTCCTTCGAGAACCAGGCTGCCAAAGGCCAAAGTCTCGGCGAATCCCCAATCGATCGGCCCTCCGCGCAGCGCTTCAGCGCGCTTTGCGAGCAGAGTTTTTAACTTGGGATGTAGGCGGAACTCTTCCGGCAATTGAGTAGATACTTCCACCACACGAGCTAGCGTTTGGTAATCCGCCGCGGTGGCGGGGATCGGCTGATGAACCTGTTCGATCGGAGCCTCGGCAAATTCTTCGATGACAAACTGTTCCCGGCTCTTCTTAGCCGAATCGTAAATCTCGTTCAGATGATCGTGCGTCTGTTTGCGGAGCTGATCGACCTGATCCTGGGCAGCCAGATTCTCGCGCACCACGCGCTCGGAATACTGTGTTGCGGCGGTGGGAAGCGCCTTGATCTTCCGGTACATCACCGGCTGGGTGTAACTCGGATCGTCGGCCTCGTTATGGCCCCAGCGCCGGTAGCCGATGATATCGACCACCACATCTTGTCCGAAACGCTGGCGGTAATCATAGGCAAGCTGCGCGGCGCGCAGGCAGGCTTCCGGTTCGTCGCCGTTCACGTGGAAAATGGGCGCCTGAACCGAGAGTGCGACATCGGTGGAGTACATGCTGCTGCGGCCGTCCAGCGGATTGGTCGTAAAGCCGATTTGGTTGTTGGTAATCACGTGGATCGTGCCGCCGGTCGTGTAACCTTCAAGTTGCGAAAGCTGCAGCGTTTCGGCGACCACGCCCTGGCCAACCAAAGCCGCGTCTCCATGAATCAGGATCGGAAGGACACGCGCGCGCTCGGTATCCCCGATGCGATCCTGCTTCGGGCGCACCAGACCCTCCACCACGGGATCGACCGCTTCCAAATGGCTTGGGTTGAAGGCTACCGAAACCAGAATTTCCTTGCCTTGCGTCGAGCGGTGAATACCGCTCGCGCCGAGATGATACTTTACGTCGCCGGAGCCTTGTACGCTGTCGGCATCGGGTTCGCCTTCGAATTCGGAAAACACCTGCGCCATCGACTTGCCGACCACATTCGCCAGCACGTTGAGACGCCCGCGGTGCGCCATGCCGATGACCGCCTCATGCGCGCCTTCATTGGCGGCGCGCTCCAGAATTTCGTCGAGAGCGACAATCGTGCTCTCCAGCCCTTCCAGCCCGAAGCGCTTTTGCCCGACGAAACGGTTCTGCAAAAAATGCTCGAACTCTTCAGCTTGAATCAGCCGGTTCAAAATGCGCAGGCGGACGGCATCGTCGAGCTTCCACAAGTTTGTCGTGGCTTCCATGCGGTCCTGCAGCCATTGCTTTTGCTCCGGGTCCTGGATGTGCATGTACTCGACGCCCATCGAGCCGCAGTAAGTCGCGCGCAGCCTGTCGAGGATCTCGCGCAGGGTTTCATACGGCTGCATGTAGGAGCCGATGGCGCCACTGGGCGCTTTGACCGCGCCGGCCAAAAACGGCCGGTCGAGATCCCACATGGTCAAGCCATAGGAAGACGGATCGAGCTCCGGGTGAAGAGAAGGCTCGCCGCCCAATGGATTGGTGTTGGCAAGCAGATGGCCGCGCGTGCGATAGGCGTTGATGAGATGGATGACCGCCGCTTCTTTCGCTACGTCGGCGTTCACCTGCGAGTAGCGTGTTGGCGAGATCTGCCGGTCCGGCTGCCATTTCAGCGGCAGATAGGGAATCTTCAGATCGCGGAAAATCTCTTCGTAGAAACCGTCTTCGCCCAGCAGGAATTGGGCCAGCTTGGCCAGAAACATGCCCGATTCCGCGCCTTGAATGACGCGATGATCGTAGGTGCAGGTGGCGGTAAAGATTTTGCTGATGCCGAGCAGCGCGCGGTTTTCCTCGGTAGTAGCGGCGAACTCGGCCGGATAATCGATAGCGCCGGTCGCGATAATCGCGCCTTGCCCCGGCATGAGCCTTGGAACCGAGCCGAGCGTGCCCACCGTGCCCGGATTAGTGAGCGAAATGGTGGTGCCTTGAAAATCGGGAAGCTGCAGTTTGTTGGCTCGCGCGCGGGCGACGATATCGTCGTAAGCGGCGGCAAATTGCCCGAAGCTCATGCCGTCGGCGTTCTTGATGTTGGGAACTTTCAACGAGCGCGAGCCATCTTTGCCCGCCACGTCCACGGCAAGGCCGATATTGATGTGATTGTGCACCACGCGAAACGGCTCGCCTTGATTTTCCGCGTAAGCGTGATTCAGCACCGGGTTCGCGCGCACCGCCTTCACGATGGCCCAGGCAACCAGATGCGTGAAGCTCAGCTTGCCTCGGCCCTGCAGCGCTCGATGACGGTTGATCGCATTGCGGTTTTCTTCCAGCACGCGGACCGGGATCTGGCGCTGCGAAGTTGCCGTAGGAATAGCGAGGCTCGCGATCATATTTTGCGCGATGCTGGCGGCGGCGCCGCGGAGCGGAATCAATTGATCGCTCGCGCCGAGCGCTTCGCTTGCCTTCTGCGGCTGGGCCGGTGCGGCTTTGGCTATTTCCTTCGAGGGCTGCTCCATTTTTCGCGGCTCGGGAGCGGGAGCGGGCGGTTCTTTGCGCGGCGGCTCTTTTGTCGGCGGTTCGCGGCGCGGTTCCGGCTCAATCGGTGGGGGGGGCTGTTGCGGCTCGGGAACGTCGGGCCGGGGCGGAGGCTTTAGCGGCGGCCCTTGCGGCTCAGGCATTTCCGCCGCCGCTCCGTTGTGCCCGGCTTCATGGAAAAGTTCCGTCCAGCCTTGATCGAGGCTGCCGCGGTCAAATCGATACTGCTCGTAAAGCTCGTCTTCCAACCAGCTATTGATACCCAACGCCGGGTCATTTGCTTTCGGCATGAAAACTTGATTTCTTAGGAGACTCTCACAGAACTGCTTGATTTCATTGTAAACGGAGAATGATTTTGGCCCGAGCCGCATAGTAAAATACCTATAGATGACCCTGGAAGAACTGGAAAGAGAGTACGTTTCGCTCCGGCAGCAGGCGGAAGCTGTTCGGAGTTATCTTTGACGCCGCCGCCAAGCAGCAACAACTAACAAAACTCGAGAGCGAAATCTCCGCGCCGGATTTTTGGAACCAGCCGGAAAAGAGCCAGCGCATCATGCAAGAGCGCAAGCGGCTGGAGGAGGCGATTGAGCACGCACGCACGGTTGCCGGTACTACCTCCGACATCGACACGCTTTTCGAGCTGGCGCGAGAAGGCGAGACCGTGGACGGCGAGCTTGAGCGCGAAATCCGTTCCTTGGAGACAAAGCTGGAAGCCCTCGAAACCGGCATGCTGCTCTCCGGCGAAAACGATGCGCGCGACGCGATCGTCGTGATTCACCCCGGCGCAGGCGGCACCGAAAGCCAGGACTGGGCCGAGATGCTGCTGCGCATGTACTTACGCTGGGGGGAGCGGCACGGCTATCAGGCCGTCGTCACGGATCGGCTCGAAGGCGAAGGCGCAGGCATCAAATCCGCGACAGTCGAGATCAATGGCCAAAATGTGTACGGGCAGTTGCAATCGGAGATCGGCGTGCACCGGCTGGTCCGCATTTCCCCATTCGATGCCAACGCGCGCCGGCATACCTCGTTCGCCTCGGTGTTTGTCTATCCGCAGGTCGAAGACGATATCAAAATCGAGATCAGGCCCGAAGACCTGAAAATCGACGTTTTCCGTGCCAGCGGGGCCGGCGGCCAGCACGTGAACCGCACCGAATCGGCGGTCCGCTTTACTCACCTGCCGACGGGCCTGGTGGTGCAATGCCAGAACGAACGCTCGCAGCACAAAAACCGCTCCAGCGCGATGAAGCAGATGCGCGCCAAGCTGTACGAATACGAGATGCAGAAGCGGCGCGCCGAGGATCAGAAGGTGGAAGACACCAAGCTCGACATCAACTTCGGCAGCCAGATCCGCAGCTACGTGCTGGCGCCCTACCGCATGATCAAGGATCACCGGACGAAGCTTTCCATCGGCGACGTGGACCGCGTTCTCGACGGCGATCTCGATTCGCTGATCCATGCTTTTCTGGTTTGGAAGAAGACCGGGAAAGCGGCGGGAGACGGACAGGATGAACTGCCGGATTAAGAGCAGTGGCTGAGCCAAATGAGCTAGACCGAGCTGCTGAACTGATTCGCGCCGGACGTTTGGTTGCCTTTCCGACCGAAACGGTCTACGGCCTGGGAGCGAACGCGCTCGATCGCGAAGCCGTTGCGCGCGTCTACGGAGCCAAAGGGCGCCCTTCGTCAAGCCCGCTGATCGTCCACGTCTCCGATACCACGATGGCGCGCACGATGGCGGCGGACTGGCCCGCGCTCGCCGATACGCTGGCGGCGCGATTTTGGCCCGGCCCGCTGACTATGATCGTGCGCAAAGCGGACGTCGTGCCCGATCTGGTGACAGCCGGACTCAATTCGGTTGGCCTGCGTGTGCCCTCGCATCCGGTTGCGCTGGAACTGATTCGCCGCGCCGGCGTGCCCATTGCCGCGCCTAGCGCGAACCGCTTTACGGAAATTTCCCCTACTACTGCCGCACATGTGCGCGCTTCGCTGGGAGAACAAGTGGACTTGATCCTCGATGGCGGCCCGGCGCAAGTGGGCATCGAATCTACGGTGGTATCTCTGGTTCGCAATCCGCCAGAAATTTTGCGGCCCGGCATGATTACGAAGGAGGATTTGGAAGCGGCAACCGGTGTGCAATGGCAGCGCGGGAACATCGGACTTCCGCATGTGATGGAGTCGCCCGGTTTGCACCCGCGGCACTACGCGCCGCGCACCCCGTTCTATGTTCTGAAACGCGGCGAAACACCTCCCGCCGGACGCGGACGT
The DNA here is from genome assembly GCA_050746645.1 of Bryobacteraceae bacterium. Classification (GTDB taxonomy): domain Bacteria; phylum Acidobacteriota; class Terriglobia; order Bryobacterales; family Bryobacteraceae; genus Bog-105. Next base: position 5,488 of record JBOGMI010000247.1, read on the forward strand.
ATTCTCGAAATGCCGGGCGCCGCCGCGGAATATGCAGCAACGCTGTATGCGCGGCTGCGCGCGGCCGACCAAGAGGCATGGGATTGGATCGCGGTCGAGAAACCCGTCGAAACGCCGGAATGGGTAGGGATTCTCGACCGCTTAGAACGCGCTACTTTCAGAGCGTGAAATCAGGCATGTACCATCTCGAACGCCTTCTTGTAGTCCTTCAAGAACTGCGCCAGACCCGTATCGGTCAGCGGGTGATGGAACAGCTTCTCGAGAACTTTGAACGGCATGGTTCCGATATCCGCGCCGGCCTGCGCCACATCGACGACATGCAGGGGCCCGCGAATCGACGCCGCGAGAATTTGTGTCTTGTAGCCGTAATTCGAGTAGATTGTCTTGATCTCTTTGATCAGGTTCATGCCCGGCCAGCCGGTGTCGTCGATACGGCCGATGAACGGGCTGATGATGTAGGCTCCCGCTTTGGCCGCGAGCAGCGCTTGCGCGGCGTTGAAGCACAGCGTCACGTTCACGCGAATTCCTTCTTTCCAGAGCGCCGAGACCGCAACGATTCCTTCGGGAATCAGCGGAATCTTCACCACGACGTTCTTGTGAATCTTCGACAGGCGGCGGCCTTCGTCAATCATCTCTTTGGAAGCGGTGGAAACCACCTCGGCGCTGATGTCGCCATTGATGATGTCGCAAATTTTGCGGATCTGGTCTTCTATCGCGACGCCTTCCTTCGCAATCAGCGTAGGATTGGTGGTCACGCCATCCACGATGCCCCAGGCAGCTCCTTTTCTGAGTTCGTCCAGGTTCGCTGTATCTAGAAAAATCTTCATATCTGCACCTTCTCTTATTGGATGCGCCGGCGCGCCCCGCGTAGCGCATCGAATTAACAAAGAGTAGCTCTTCAGGATCGATAGTATCACCGGCAGAGAGATCGCCCGGCTTTCGGCACCCTATAATCATGACCATGTCCGCCTTTTCGGCAGTGCGGAAACGCCTGGCTGCGATTCCGGCTCTGACGGTTCTCGATAGCGTTCCGCTCGCGGGTTATACCCGTTTCGGCATCGGCGGCCCGGCCTCGATCTTTTGCGAGACGCCGGATGAAGCCGCTTTCGTAGAAGCGCTGCGAATAGTGGGCCGGATGGCAGACGACGAAAAGCGATCGTCTGCTCCTCCGATGGTGATCGGCGGAGGAACGAACCTGATCGTCTCCGATGCCGGCTTCGACGGCGTTGTCCTGCGATATACCGGCTCGCGGATCGTGCAGCGGGATCAGACGTTGTGCGCCGAATCGGGCGCTCTGCTGCAAGACGTGGTGGATCAAAGCATTGCGCGCGGGCTGAAAGGTATGGAGACCATGACCGGCATTCCGGGTTATCTCGGCGGAGCGGTCTATGGCAACGCCGGAGCTTACGGGCGATCCATTGAGCAAGCCGTCGTGCGCGTGCGTGTCACCGATGGCGAGCGCGTCTTCGATCTGGGCGGCAAGGACTGCGGATTCCGCTATCGTGAAAGCATCTTCAAACAAAGCAAGCAATGGGTGATCCTTGCGGCCGAGCTTCGCTTTGAGGAAGGCGACGCCGCCGGGATGGCTCGCCGCGCGGCAGAGATCCGCGCGATCCGCGACGCCAAATATCCGCCTGCGATGAAATGCGCCGGGAGCATTTTTAAGAATCTACTATTCGCGGATTTGCCGCCCCGGGTGCAAGCGCAAGTTCCCGAACAGGTGATACGCGAAGGGAAAGTGCCCTCGGCTTGGTTTCTCGAGCAAGCCGGCGCGAAAGGTCTGCGGCGCGGCGATATTCAGGTGGCCGATTACCACGCGAATTTAGTCTATAACGACGGAGTGGGCACGGCAGCCGACCTGGCGACGATGATTCGGGATCTGAAAAGACGCGTCCGCGAGCGATTCGGATTCGATCTCGAAGAAGAAGTGCAATATATAGGGTTTGCACCGATCCCCGCTGTCGTGTGAGTCTCCCATGCCGCGTGCGGTTCCGTTTGTAATGGCCGTTTTGGCCGCTCCGGTGCTCCAGGCCCAGGCCGCAATCACGCTGCTGCTGGTCAACGGGAAAATCATCACGGGAGATCCGCAGCAGAAAGAAGCGCAAGCAGTCGCCATCGCCGGCACCCGCATCGCCGCGCTGGGTTCGACCGCGGAGATCCTCCGCCTGCGGCAGCCCCATACGCATGTCTTCGATTGCCACGGCCATCTGGTGCTGCCGGGCTTTCACGATGGACGCGT
>JBOGMI010000248.1:0-4963 GCA_050746645.1 Bryobacteraceae bacterium
GTATCCCAGCGGTCCCAATATTTCGCATGCACGTTCGTATGCGCAAAGGGCGCCAGCGCCTTCAGCCCGTTGAACAGCATGTATTCATGCTCCCAGTTGCCCATGTCGGGCGAAGCTTCGCAATAGGGATGGTTCACTTCGTCTACGATCGTCCGGATGTTCATCGGGTCCGCAGCCAGCCCCCAATGATTTTCCAGCGTCACGCGTACTCCATACTTTCCGCCGTAATCCGCCATATCCTTATACGACTCGATCGCCGCCGTAAGCATGGGTACGATATCGATGTTCCGCGGATAGTAGTCGCCGGGACCGTGGGGAACCGCGCTCGGCCGGATCGGTGGCCCCAGCGCCCGCGGCGAGTTCATCCGCATCGACTTCATTCCCAATACGGAAAGCCCTTTGATCCACCGTTTTCCCATCTCCACTCCCGCCTTGCGCAGCGCGTCTTTCTCGGGCGATCCGTATTCCGCCAGGTTGGTCGGAGCATTATTCGAGATGTGCTGGACCTTCATGCCTAACTTGGCACAGTTCGACGCCAACTTGTCCAGCCACTTCCTTCCCGAGGGACTTAGAGGATCGAATCCTCCCTTCGGGAAATACATGCTGTCATCGTCCACGTCTCCAAACAGTCCCGAATACAAATCCATGTGTGTAACGCCAGGAAACGTATTTCTCGTGAACTGCGGGAAATCCAGCATCGTGATTTCGCCGTATTTTGCTCTCTGCTGAGCCGGAGTCAGCTCTTTTGCCCGCGCCTCGGCTGCCGCCTTTGCCTCCGCGATGGCTGGAGCCGCATTCGGATCGTCCTTCACATCGGCAGGCACAAGGGGTGGACGATATTCTACTCTGTGGTGCGTGGGTTCGGGATGGTGACGGTGGCGCCTTTTGAAAAGATCGCGCACGCCATACGTATTGGAGGCAATCCTCTCCAGGTTGAATTTTTCGTTCGTTGCCTCTGGGTGCTGTGCCTGCGCCTCTTGCTGCGCAGTCAACATCACTCCCGCCGCACTCAAGCCAACACTTGCGGCCTTAAAGAAACCGCGCCGGTCGAGCGCCACTTTCTCGCTGCCATTCTTACCGTCCATGCATATCCTCTCTCAGAATTTCGGCTTCCCAAATAGGTCGCCATCAATAGTATCAATTCGCCTCAGGTGAGGCCACATACCTGCTAAGAGCCGGCACAAATAGAAGCAGAGCGCCGAGAAACCAAAACACATTGTGCAAGCCAATTTCTTTGGACGAGAAACCAATCGCGGCAGGCCCGGCCAGCATGCCCGAATATCCCGCGGTGGTGAGAGCCGCAACAGCGAGGGCCTTAGGCATCGCGTGCTGCATACCTGCGAGCCTGAACAGGATGGGCACTATGTTTGCGGCTCCGAGCCCTACAAGGATGAAGCCTGCCAGTGCGATGGAGACCACCGGTGAAAGAAGAAGGATGCAGAACCCGAGGAACGCCACCAGCCCGCTGAGCGTAAGCACGGCAAGATTCCCAACCCGTGCCACAACGCGGTCCCCGGTCAGCCGCCCGAACGTCATCGCGACAGAGAAGAGCATGTATCCCAACCCGCCGTGCGCTGGAGAAAGGAGGCGCTCGCCAACGAGCAATAGGGCACTCCAGTCGAGGAGGGCACCCTCGACCAGGAATGAAATTGCGGCCAGTAAAGCGATGACAAGGACAACGCCCTTGGGAGCGGCAAAGATCGGATGTAAACCCCCTTCTCGATTGGAAAGCATGCGCGGCACAGCGAGCGCAATCAGCAAGATAACGATCGTGGAACTTAGAATCGTACTCAGGCTGAGCGGTATTCGTCGAGACAGCAGAGCCGTCATGATTCCCGATCCGAGAAATCCCCCGATGCTGAAGAGCGCGTGAAATCCGGACATCAATGGCTTTTCTGAAGCGCGCTCGACGTCAACCGCGTGCAAGTTCATCGCAAGATCCAACGATCCCAACGAGGCCCCGAAGACGAATAGTGCCGCTCCAAGCGAGATCGGCGACGCCGCTTCGCTCAAGAAAGGCAACACGATCGCGAGTCCTGCACCGCCCGCAAGCACGATTGGTTTGCTCCCGAAGCGGGCGCTGAGATGAGCGGCGAGCGGCATAGCGATGATGGAGCCGACCGCGAGGAGGAGCAGGATCAAGCCCATCGTTTCATCGCCGACTTGGCAACGAGCTTTCGCATACGGAACCAGAGGGGCCCAGCAGGCAACACCAAATCCTGCCGCAATGAAGGCCAGCCTGGTCGCCAGCTTCGCTCGTGACTGATCCACATTCATTCTCATGCGGACGAGGCACGCCGGGGACAGGCACAAATAGTCCCCGTTGTGCGCGCCAGTTCGCGAATCAGGAGGCTACTGCAGGCTGAAGTACCGCATCACGTCCTTTCGCAATGCGATACGGCTGGGCTTGCGTGTATAGAACATGTGGCCGCCCGGGAATTCATGAATGGCGATGCGATCGCGAAGGGCCTCAGGCATCTCGTTCACGCTGAGGACCGACCCCATGAACGGGCAGGAGAGGTCGTTCCACCCATGGCCGATGAACACCTTGAGGCCGGGATCGGCAGCGACCGCCTGGCGGAGTTGCTTGACCGAACCCTGGCGCAGATTGGCGTCGCGGTTCCACTCTCTGGCCACTTTGTAGGAGAGCGTGTGGTAGGGTGCGTTGGTCTTCCAGCCAACCAAGTTGGTGACGAAGTTCACCATGGCTTCGGTGGTAGGCGCGATAATCGATGCGAGGATCGGATCGCTCGCCATCCGCTGGGGCGACCAGGGAAATGGATCCAACATAGTTACATTTGAGTCGTACACGGAGCCGATCTTGCCCTTTTCGCGCCAAAGTTCGCGCAGATAGGAGTGGGCATTGAAGCGGCCGCCCGATTCCTTCACGTAAGTAGGGTCAAGGCCGGTCATCTGCGTCACCTTCTGGATCATGGCCTGTTGCAGCGCGGGATCGGAAGTTCCTTTGATCAGCGCCGTAGCGTAAGGGCCTTCGTCATAAGCGATCACGGATTGCATAGCCTGAGGGGTGAGCTTGCCTTCGCGCTCCAGGTGCGCGGCGACGATGGGAGGCAACGTGATCATCCACTGCACAGGCGAGTAAATGTAGCCGTGATTTCTATCTGTGGGATTGAGATAGGGCGAGACGAGGATGAGACCGTTGACCCCGACGCCGAGCTGCGATTGTAGATAGTAAGTAACGCGCGGGCCGCGAAAGCCGCCGTAGCTTTCGCCGATGACGTACTTGGGCGAGAGCATGCGGCCGTTCTGGACCAGCCACTTATAGATGACGGTGGAAAGGTAATGAATGTCCGGAACGGTGCTGTAGAAGAGCTTCTTGGTTTGTTTCTCATCCACCAGCGAACGGCTGAAGCCGGTGCCGATGGGATCGATGAACACAAGGTCGGAGAAGCTGAGCCAGGTGCCCTGATTGTCGCTCATGACGATGCGGCCGGAGGCGCTGTCGTTTTTATTGCCGATGCCGTTGACATGCCGCGGGCCAATGGCGCCGAAGTTGAGGAAGACGGACGATGCGCCGGGGCCTCCGTTGAAGGCGAAAGTAACCGGGCGCTCTTTGCCCGCGACGGTATAGGCGGTGTAGACAACTTTTCCGGCGATGGCGCCTTTTTCGTCGCGGATATTGATGGTGCCGATAGTGACCTTGTAGTGCAGGGTGTTGCCGTTGAGCACGATCGACCGCTCGATGCTCTTGTTGGGCGGAAGCGGCGGGAGCTTGGGGGTGGATTTTTTCGCAGCGGACTTGGCAGAGTTTTCAGGGCCTTTCGCGGTGGTCTGCGAGGCGGCTTGTTTGCCATGCTGTTCCTGTGCGAAGGCCGGGGAAGCCATCAGCCAGAGCATGGCGCAGCCGAGCGCAGTCCAAGGGCAAGCAGCGGAAGCAAAGCAACGGTCCATGCCGTTAACCATACCGCAGAGCGGAAGTGGGGAAGCGAGCCCCACGGTTTCGGTCAAGCCGCCATCCGCTGCGCCCTCGTTGAAGCGATCCGTGGAAAGGCCGGCGGCGCGCATCTGATCAAGAACTCGCGCCCCCAATTCCCGAGTACAATTCTCATGGAAAACCCGGGACAGTACACGCGGGGGAGATCCGGGACACGCAAATACCGCGTGCATTCCCGCGGGCAGAGGGAAATGAGTGTACTGTCCCGGTTTTCACCGGTTTTCAAGCATTATCGACGCGCTCCAGCGCACGTCCCCGATTTGCCGGCTTGCGCCTAAGTCTGCCGGACTACAAAGTAAGGCACGTTGATCAGGCCGGGACCGAAGCCGGGATGTAACCATGCGCGCTTGGCCGAGCTTCGGAGTTCGAAATAATACTGCAATGCATACGGTGAGTTCGTATACACGGCCGGAATCTCCGCCGTATACCCGCCGGCTTGGCGCCGCATCTGTATCTTCCGATAACGCTCCGCCTGATCGACGTGTCGAAAAACCAGATGAACCGATGAGAGTTCTCTGCCGGGAGCCACGCCGAGATGGATTCGAAGCGCCTCGTTCGGACGAAAGGAGGCGGGCGCGGTATGGCGGCACGCAGGTGGATCGCGCCGGACCGGCTGCAGCACCTCGGCGATCGCCGCCGGCACGCGTGGGTCCCGGGAGTTGGCGGACCGTTTTTCAAGATCAGCGATGTCCGCGTCGATCCCGGCCAGGCGGTCCGCCCATTGCCCGCGTTCATCGAACCGGTCGCTTACGGACAGGTCTCGCGCATACACGTTCTTGCTCGTACGAACAGCTTGCGCCCAACTCGCACGCGCGCGCCGGTACTGCTTGATCGCCTCGTGCAATGCGCGGCGGTCCTGCGTTTGCTCGTGAATCGCATAGAGGACTCCGGCGCGGAACTTCGCCGCAAAGAAATGCCCCAGCGCTGCTTGCATCCGCACATCGATCGCGAGACGTTTTGATGCAGCCGACCGCAGACGACCGGCGCTGCGAAGGCTCTGTAGCGATT
>JBOGMI010000249.1:0-2566 GCA_050746645.1 Bryobacteraceae bacterium
TCGTTCCCCCGTCCGTTCGAGGAGTAGCTATGAAGCAAGTCGCAAGGTATGTGCAGCGCGGTCTTCGATCCGAAGCCGCGCGATTTTTTTTGCTGGCGGGTCTCGGAACCGCGGTTGCGTTTGCCCAGTCGGGCACGCTCGACACCTCGGGCGTGGAAACTGTCGCCGCGAGTATGCTGACGATTTTTCGCATCGTCGGAGTCTGCGCCATCATTGCGGGACTCACTTTCGCGGTCTTCAAATTCATGGGCCGGGACATGATGGGCGGCGTGTTGGGCGTCGTGGGAGGAATCATCGGAGCCGTCATCATCGGCTACGCGCCGAGTTGGGCGCAGTCGCTCACCGGAATCAGCGTGCCGCTGGTGCCATGAACCGCTCGGGAAAACTGGAACCGCTCAACGATTCGTTGAATAAACCCATGCTGAAGTTCGGGATGGATTACCGCGTATTCGGGCTGTGCCTGTTCGGGGCGATTCTGGTGTTCCTGGTGGCCTCCAAATTGGGAGCGGTCTTGGGGCTGCTCGCTGTGTGCTTGCTGGGGCGCTGGGTGACGCGCAAGGACCCGCAGATGGTGCGGCTGGTATGCATGTCCATCCTGCAGGCCGCGCACTACGATCCGGGCAAAGCGCCGAAGGGGAATCGTCTATGAAACCAGCGTTCTTCCGACAAGCCCGGCCCAGCGCCGATTTGATTCCGCTGTCGTACTTCCTCGAAGACGACGAGCGTATCTTCGCCACCAAAGCGGGCGGTTACGGGCTGTGTATCCGCCTGGCTGGAATCGACCCGGAGACCCGGCCGCGCGAAGTGCTGGACAGTCTCTCGCGCAGGATCGCCGAAGCGCTGCGGGACTTGCCCCCGGAGTTATCGCTCTTCCAGTACGCGGTCAAGCAGAGGGGCTACCGTTTGCCCGAGGCGCGCGAGGAGCGGGAAGATGTGCGGACGGTCCTCGAGGACCGCGCGGACTATTTGAACTCTCAGGCAGGGTTCGGCACGGTGGACTTGGTTTGGTGCCTTTATGTGCAGCCGCCAAACCGGAATATTCAACCGGCCAGGCGCGCGGCCTACACCTCGTCTTTGCGCCGGCGCTTGGCGCGCACGGCGGATTCCTTCTGCCGGAAGCTCGAAGAATTAGCGCCACACTTGCTTACGGCGACGGAAACGGCGGCTTTTTTCGCGCAGGTTTTGAATTTAGAACCCCGGCTGTTTACCGGCCTGCGGTCGCACCGCGCCCTCGATCGGCAGCTCGGCCGCGCCACCGTCACCTGGACCGACGAATATCTCCGAATCGGGCACCGCTACGCGCAGATGTTTTCGCTCATCCAGCGGCCCAGCGGGACCAGGCCGGATCTGTTCGGCGATCTGCTGCGGCAGGACTGCGATGCGATTCTGTGTTCCGAGTGGCAGCCGCGGCCTGCGGACGAAGTGCGCCGGGCGGTGCACAACCAGGAAAGTTTTATCGAGCTGTTCCGGCATCGCATTGCCACCTACATCACGCACGCGGGCGCCAAAAAGGAGATCGCCAAATCGGCGGGTACCATTGCCGCCGACAAGAGCACGGACACGCTCGGCGGCATTCTGGACGAGCTCGAAAATGGTCGCCGCGCCTACGGACGCTTTTCGCTGATCGGCATGGTGCATTCGCGGGACCTCCAGGAAGTCCGGGAAATGTTGCCGGTGCTGCACCGGATCGCGGGCGAATCGAAGGCGGCGTTTCTCGAAGAGACGGTCGGCGGATTATCGGCCTATTACGCAATGCTTCCGGGGAATCCCACCTTCAACGTGCGGCGGGCATGGTTACAAGACGGGCACTACGCAAATCTGGCTCATGTCTATGCCCCCTTTCGGGGGCACGAGTACTCGGATGCACTGGAGCGGGAATTTCTCGCCGTGTACGAGACGCGCGACCGCAGCCCGCTGTTTTACGACGCCTACGACGGCGATTTGCGCGGGCTGTTGATTCTGGGCGAACCGCGGATCGGCAAGTCCGTGCAGGGGAATTTTCACCTGGACCACGAAACGAAGTACGGAGGCTTCAGCTACATCTTCGATATCGGAGGATCGTACGAGTCCACCGCGCGTGCGCATGGCGGCACCGTGGTCCGCATCGGCGCCCGCAGTCCGCGCCTGAATCCGTTTTCGCTTCCGCCTAGCGAAGACAATCTGACGTTTCTGACCCATTTCGTGCGCAAGCTGCTTCTGAACGGCGGACTCAAGGAGTTAAACCCCGCCGACGAGGACGGACTGCACAAAAAGATCAAGGCCATGTATAGCTTCGAGCCGTCCGCGCGGCGCTTGCAGAATCTCGTTCTGCCGAACCACCTCCGCGATTACCTGCGCAAATGGTGCGCAGGCGGACTGTACGGCACGGTGTTCGACAACCAGGAAGACGAACTGGAGCTTTCCCGGATTCAGGTGTTCGACCTGCAGGACGTCGAAGGCGAGCATTATGCCGATTTGCGCGAGCCGCTTTTATTCTGGCTGATCAAACGGGTCGAGCAAGTCGTGCGGGATCCGAAGCATCTCGGGTTTCCCAAGCATTTGCTGTTCGACGAGTGCTGGAAGCAAC
>JBOGMI010000250.1:0-3272 GCA_050746645.1 Bryobacteraceae bacterium
GGCGTATGGCAAGGAGACCGGGGCACGCGCAATAGCGTGCTCGGCGTGCTGCTGCCGCAATCGCCGACCATCTTGACCGGAACCCAAGGAACCGTTTTGCCCTCTTCCGATCAGGCTTATTGGGTGAGCGGGATAGGCGCCTTGTTTTCCTGGGAGCCATTTACCTTCGGTTATCGCGGCGCGCAGGTACGCGCCGCTCAAGCCACCCAAAATCGAACCGAGGCGCAGGTCGCGCTTACCAGGTTGGGCGTTGCGAGCGCGGTCGCCAATGCCTCGCTCGCGGTGCTCGCTGCGGAGCAGACGGTGAAGGCTTCTCAAGCCGACGTGAACCGGCGGGTCGTATTCGACCGTTCCATCCACACTCTGGTCGACGCACATATTCGGCCCGGGGCCGAGGCTTCCCGCGCGGATGCCGAACTGGCGGTCGCCCGGACCAGGCTGATCCAGGCCGAACGCTCGCAGCACATCGCGGGCGCGGCTCTGGCAGAGTTGCTGGGTCTGGCGGGAGGATCGGTCGAGATTCGCGAAGGCCCGTTTCTAAGAACGCCTCCCCAAAACGCCTGGGCGAATCCTTCTCTTACGAGCCATCCCGCCGCTATTGCCGGCCAGCGGGCGATCCAGGAGAGCGAGGCGAACCTCAACGTTTTGAAGCACGCTTTCTATCCGCATCTCGCGCTGGAAGGGCTCGTGTCGGGGCGCGGCAGCAACGAGCTTGCGAAAGGGCCTCCGGCTTCGGGCCTCACCGGATTCAATCCAACCGCGCGCAATTGGGAAGCCGGCCTGAATGTGCAGATGGACTTCACCAGCTTCTTCTCGATTCGCCAGAAGCGAAAAGTCGCCGCCTTCGATCGCCAGCGCCAAGAGGCGCAGTATGCCGTGACGATGCAAACGCTCACCGGCCAGGAGCAGGAGGCGGTTATCAGTGTACGCGACGCCCGCCGTGTTGCCCAAAATACGCCGATCGAGCTTGCGGCGGCGCAGCAAAGCGAAGCCCAGGCACTGGCAAGGTTCCAGGCCGGAGTGGGGCACATCGTGGATGTCGCGGAAGCGCAGAGTTTGCTGGTGCAAGCACAAATAGACGATTCGCTCGCCCGCTTGAGCATCTGGCGAGCTTTGGCTCAGCTCGCGGCCGCTCAGGGAGATCTCGCGCCTTTCCTCGGCTTGGCCGAGCACACGCCTTCGCATTAGGAGTTTGTCTTTATGCGCTTCGTTCAAATAGCATTGCGCCGTCCCATCACTGTCCTTGTCCTGGTTGCCGGGATCGCGATGATGTCGATTCTTGCGCTGATGCGCATGCCGATCGATATTTTCCCCAACCTGAATCTTCCGGTAATTTATGTCGCTCAGCCATTCGGCGGCATGAGCCCTGCCCAGATGGAAGGCTATCTTACTTACTATTACGAATATAACTTCCTTTATATATCCGGCCTGCAAAACATCGAATCGAAATCGGTCGAGAACTTCGCTCTTCTGAAACTTACCTTTCGCCCAGGCACGGATATGAGCCAGGCGCTTGCGCAGACGACCTCCTACGTTAGCCGCTCACAGGCTTACATGCCCGCGGGCACCGTGCCTCCTTTTGTGCTGCGCTTCGACGCGGGCAGCGTGCCGGTTGGCTATCTCGTATTTTCCAGCGCAACACAGACGGTCGACCAGCTCCAGGATCTCGCGCTGAATCGCGTTCGCCCGCTGTTTACCACGCTCCCCGGAGTATCCTCACCCTCCACCTTTGGCGGCAGCTCGCGCACGATCGTCATTCACGTGAACCGCGAGCGGCTGAACAGCTACCGGCTCTCCGCCGCGCAAGTGGTCCGGGCGCTGCTCTCCGGCAACGTCATTGCACCCTCCGGCGACGTCCGCACCGGGAAGCTGGATCGCATTACGCCAATGAATTCGGTCGTGAGCAACATCAAGGCATTAGAGGATCTGCCGATACGCACCGGATCGGGCCCCTCTGTCTTTGTGCACGATATCGGCTGGGTCGAGGACGGCAGCGATCTGACACTTGGCTATGCGCTGGTAAATGGAAAGCGCACTGTTTATCTTCCGGTTACGAAACGTGCCGACGCCTCCACCTTGGCCGTCGTGAGGTCGGTGAAGGCCAGCATGGGGCGTTTCCAGAACTTACTCCCCTCCGATGTGCAAGTAAGCTATCAATTCGACCAGTCGCCTTATGTGACGAACTCGTTAGTATCTTTGGTTCGCGAGGGGCTGCTGGGCGCGCTGCTTACGGGACTGATGATCTTTCTCTTCCTGCGCGAATGGCGGAGTGCGCTGATTGTCATGTGTGTGATCCCGTTCTGCTTGCTCACGGCGGTTGTGCTTTTGTGGCTTGCCGGGCAGACGATCAACATCATGACGCTCGGTGGTTTGGCGCTAGCCGTCGGAGTGCTGGTGGACGAAGCCACGGTGGAAATAGAAAACATCCATCGCAACCTGCAGCACACGGCGTCGGCGGCCTTAGCGGCGCTACGCGGAACCGAGCAGGTGCTGATCCCGCAGTTTCTCTCTCTGCTCGCCGTACTTGCGGTTTTTGTGCCTTCGTTCCTGATGGAGGGCGTTTCCCGGTCGTTGTTTGTGCCGCTATCGCTGGCGGTTGGGTTCGCGATGATCCCGTCGTATATTTTGTCCGGATCGTTTGTTCCGATTCTTTACATCTGGTTGAACAAGCATGTGCATCCAAAGAAAGAGGAACAGGCAGGACACTCGCGATTCGATCGATTCGTCGCGAAGTACGAATGGTTTCTGAAAAGACTGTTGACCCGGCGGCGACTGCTCGCGGGAGCGTACTTGGGCGCGGCGGTCGCCTTTATCGCGCTGCTTGGCCCGCAGCTCGGACGCGAAATTTTTCCTCAGACGGCGGGCCATCAGTTCGATCTCCATCTGCGCGCCCCGGCAGGGACACGCATCGAAGTCACCGAGCAGATGGCTACCAAGACTCTGGAGGAAATCGGGAAACTCGCCGGGCCGGGCAACGTGGAAGCAAGCATCGGCTATGTAGGCTCCTATGCGCCGAGTTATCCGGTGAACCTTGTGTATCTGTGGAGCAGCGGCCCGCACGACGCGGATCTTCGCGTGCAATTCCGGCGCGGCGCGCATGTCGATGTGGCGCGGATGGAAGAAGAGCTGAGGCGAAAGATCCCCGCGCAGTTTCCCGGAACGAGCCTCTCGTTCGAGCCGGGCGACATCGTCAGCCAGGTGTTGAACTTCGGTTCGCCAACTCCTATCGAGGTCTCGGTGAGCGGCCCGAATCTTGCCGCCGACCATGCCTA
>JBOGMI010000251.1:0-2058 GCA_050746645.1 Bryobacteraceae bacterium
TCGGGTGTTAACGACGCCGATTTCGGCGTTTGCCACCACGCTGGCGATCGTCAAGGCCGGCGGAGTTCCCGTTTTTGCCGATGTCGATGCATCGGGATCCATCGACCTCGATGCTTCGCGAGAGGCAATGCGCGCGGATCCGCGTATTAAGTTTTTTCTTCCGGTGCATCTCTACGGCCATGCGCTCGAGCTTGAGAAGATATCGGCCATGGAGCGGGAATTTGGCGTTGCGGTAATCGAGGACTGCGCCCAGGCGGTGCTGGCGCGCTCGCGCGAGATCCCGGTAGGAAGCATCGGGCGCATGGCAGCCACCAGCTTTTATATTTATCCGACCAAGAATCTGGGCGCGATGGGAGATGGAGGGGCGATCCTTACCAGCAGCGAGGAGTATGCGAAGGCGGCGCGGATGTTTCGCGATTACGGCCAGAGCGCCAAATACCGGCACTCGGCCATCGGATACAACAGCCGGCTCGATGAATTGCAAGCCGCCCTGCTGCGGCGCGCCGGGCTGCCGCGGCTGGATCGCTGGACTGCGCGGCGCCGGGAGATCGCACAAACTTACATCGATCGGATAACTAATCCCGCGGTGCGTATACCGCCTGCGCCTGCCGGATCGCATTCGTGCTGGCACTTATTTCCGCTGCTGGTTCCGCCTGAGCATAAGCCCGCGTTCCTGGCACACTTGAAAGGCCGCGGAATCGGCGCGGGCGAACACTACCCGGTTGCGATTCCCGACCAACCCGCGCTGGCCGGCGCAGCTTTCGATATCGCCGCGGGCGGCATCGAACGCGCCCGCAGCTTCTGCCGCTCGGAGGTAAGCCTTCCCATCCATCCCTATCTCAATGAATCGGAAATCGACGTTGTGGCGGATGCCGTCAATAGCTGGGCAATCTGAACATGTTGTCGCTGATCATCCCGATCTACCGGAACGAAGCCAATCTGGATGCGCTTCTGCCGGAGATTGTCAAATTGAATGATCGCTTCGGAGGCGATTTTGAAGCTGTGTTCGTTGTGGATGGCAGCCCCGATCGATGCCACGAAATCTTGAGCGAGCGCCTGCGGCAGACCGCTCTGCGGTCGCAGCTCCTGCTGCTGAGCCGAAATTTCGGCTCCTTTGCCGCGGTTACGGCAGGACTCGAAGCCGCGCGCGGAGATTATTTCGCCGTCATCGCGGCTGACTTGCAGGAACCGCCGGAATTGGTTACAGAGTTTCTCGAAATTCTTGCTGACGATCGCGCCGACGTCGTTTTCGGAACTCGGCAAAGCCGGTCGGATCCGTTCCTCAGCGAGCTGGCGTCGAATGCTTTCTGGAGCATTTATCGCCGCCTGGTCATCAAGGATATGCCGCGCGGAGGCGTGGATATCTTCGCTTGCAATCGCACCGTTCGCGAGCGTCTGCTGCAGTTCCGCGAAAACAATACCAACCTGATCGCACTGCTGTTTTGGATGGGTTTTCGCCGCAGCTACGTGCCCTACGAGCGGAAAGCCCGCCTGGCCGGAAAGAGCGCTTGGACGTTCAAGAAGAAGCTGCGCTACTGCGTAAACAGCATCTTTAATTTCACCGATCTTCCGGTTCAAGTACTTCTGTACACTGGCAGCGTCGCCCTTGTGCTTGCCTGCGTCGGGGCTATTTTGGTCATTATCGGAAAACTAACCGGACATATCGGCGTCCACGGTTATGCCGCTATCATCGTCGCCATCTTCTTTTTTGGCGCGCTTACCAGTCTCGGGCTGGGGATTGTCGGCCAGTATCTATGGCTGACGCTCCAGAACACGCGCGCACGGCCGAACTACATTGTGCATCGCAAGCAGGATTATGACTGCTGATCGGAAAGAAAGGCTGGAAGGTTCACGCCGAAGGCCTACGCTGGCCGCGCCGCCGCGCGACGTAAGCCAGCCCGGCGAGCCCCACGCCCAGCAGAAGCAGGCTTCCCGGCTCGGGCACCGACGAGACAGGAGGCAATTGCGCGGTGTTCGCGAATGTCCAGTTGAGAATGTCGTGATTCTCCCAGCCCGCTCCCGTGCCGGAGGTAAACCCGACATAGGCGTTGCTGGTGC
>JBOGMI010000252.1:0-1110 GCA_050746645.1 Bryobacteraceae bacterium
CAATCCGCGAGAGACCAGCTTCGGAAGCACAAGTTCCTCGGTGGTTCCCGGATAGGTGGTGGATTCGAGCATGACGAGCAGTCCGGGATGGAGGTGCTCGGCGATGGCCTCGGTTGCCGAGACGACGTAGCTCATATCCGGGTCTTTGGTTTTGCGCAGCGGCGTAGGGACACAAATATCGATGGTGTCGAGCTCTTCGATGACGGAGAAATCGCTGGTGGCGCGCAGCTTGCCGCTTTCGACCAAGGGGCCGAACACGGCATCGGGAACGTCTTTGACGTAGGAATGCCCGCTATTGAATGAGTCGACCCTCGACTGCTGCACATCGATTCCGGTGACTTGAAAACCGGCGCGGGCAAATTCGACCGCAAGCGGCAAACCGACGTAGCCGAGGCCGAGAACGCCGACGCGAGCGGTCTTATTTACGATGCGTTCCTTGAGGCGAGCTGGAACGGAGGGCGCGAGTGTGTCAGAGCTCAAGGAAGAATTTGCCCTCGCCAATCAATTGTGCCGGACCTGTCAAGAACATGCTTTCATCCCAGCGAAACAGCAGCGCGCCCGCAGGGGTTTGTATCTTGACGGGACTCTCGGCTGCCTTTCTGAGAATAGCAGCGGCTGCGGCGGCGGCCGAGCCCGTGCCGGAACTTCTGGTCTCGCCAGCCCCGCGCTCGAAAAAGACGACATCGATCGCGTGGCGAGTCAGGATGCGAACAAACGAAACGTTGGTGCGGCGCGGAAAGCGCGGATGGCGCTCGATTTCGGCGGCGATCGTGCGCCATTCGGCCGGCAGCGGATCGGCGAAGATCGCGCACTGCGGATTGCCGACGTTGAGAATCGTCGAGTCGAAGGCGCGACCGGCCGCATACAGTTGCGCGTGCAACTCTTCCACTTGAGGCAGGCCCATATTCATTTCAAAAACGAAACTACCGTTCGAAGCCGAGACCACTTGCAACGTTTTGGGTCCCGCGGCGGTTTGAATGCGAATCTCCGGCGGCGAGACCGCGTTGTGGATCAAGCCGAAGGCCGCGGCGCAGCGAGTGCCGTTGCCGGACATTTCGGGCTCACTGCCGTCGGAGTTGAACAGCCGCGTGCGCAGGCCGCCGGATTCGC
>JBOGMI010000253.1:0-3050 GCA_050746645.1 Bryobacteraceae bacterium
AGTCATCGGCACCGCCGGGCATATCGATCACGGCAAGACCACCCTCATTCGCGCGCTGACCGGCATCGATACCGACCGGCTGGAGGAAGAAAAGCGCCGCGGCATCTCCATCGATTTAGGTTTCGCGCACATGACGCTGCCCGGTGGTCAGCGCATTGCCTTCGTCGATGTGCCGGGACACGAGCGCTTCGTCAAGAACATGCTTGCGGGCGCCGGAGGCATTGACGCCGTGCTGCTCGTCGTTGCGGCGGATGAATCGGTCAAGCCGCAGACGCGCGAGCATTTCGATATCTGCCGCCTGCTCGGTGTGCGGCAGGGCATCGTCGCGCTCACTAAGACCGATCTCGCAAACGCCGAACAAATAGCGCGCGCGCGCGCTGATATCGCCGCGCTCACCAAAGGCTCTTTTCTGGAAAGCGCGCCCGTTGTGGCCGGTCTCGACGAATTACGGAGAGAACTGGCGGCCTTGAAGGTCCCCCCGCGGCCCGCAAACGGATTCGCGCGGCTTCCGATTGATCGCGGCTTTGCGCTGAAAGGTTTTGGAACTGTCGTGACGGGCACGCTCTGGAGCGGCACGCTGCACGCGGGCAGGACGGTGCAGCTTCATCCGGGACGGCGCGAGTTGCGCGTGCGCGGCCTTCAAGTCCATGGCCAACCCGTGGCGGCTTCCATTGCCGGCCAGCGCACCGCCGTAAACCTCGCCGGCATCGACGCCGCCGACGTGCACCGCGGACAGGTGCTGACCAGTCCCGGAGCGCTGGAATCGACCGCGCTCGTGGATGCCGCGATCGAATGGCTGGACGAAGCGGAAGCGCCGGTCTCGCGCGGGACTTTTCTGTTTCATTCCGGCGCCGCCGAAATCGTCGCCACGGTGAAGATGCTGGACCGGCAGAGCGCGCGTTTGTGGCTGGCGGAACCGGCCCTTCTGCTGCCGGGAGATCGCTTTGTGCTGCGGCAGCCTTCGCCCGCGCACACGGTGGCGGGGGGTACGATTGTGGACGCGTTTCCTCCTCGCTGGATGAGCCGGACCAAGACCGCCGCACGCATCCAATCGCTGGGGCAAACGGACCCGGTCAAGCGCATCGAGATTCTGGTGGAAGAAAGCGCAGCCGGCCGCCGCATTCCCGACCTGATTCGCGCAACCGGAGCGACCGAGGAGGAACTCCGGCGCGCGGCCGCGCAAAGCCAGCGCCTGATCGTTAGCCCGCAGCGCGTCATCGGCAGGAATTGGCTCGAAGCTCGCCGCCGCAAACTCGTCGAATGGCTGACCGCCTGGCACGCGCAAAATCCATCGGCCGCCGGAGCGCCCATCTCCGCCGCGCGCCTCGGACTCGACGCGAACCTCGCCGCCATCGTCTTCGATTTCCCGGCCGTGCGCACTGCGCGCGAATCGATTTCTCTGCGCGATCACCAGGCTAAGTTTTCCGACCTCGAATCCGCGCTGTTGCAGAAGATCGAGGCCGCCTTCCGCCAAGCCGGCATGCAACCTCCAGCCGCCGGCGACGTTCTGAACGGCATGGATGCGAAAAAAGCTCGCAGCTTGCTGGAAGCGCTGGTCAAGAGCCGCCGGCTGGTGCGTGTGAGCGAAGGTTTGATCTTTCACGCGGACGCCATTGCGCAAATCCGCCAGTCTTTATCCGCCCAAAAGGGGCGTAAATTCTCCGTGCCCGAATTCAAAACTTGGACCGGAGTTTCCAGGAAATACGCTATCCCCCTGCTCGAATATCTCGACCGCGAGCGCGTCACGCGCAGGGAAGGGGATGGGCGAGTCGTGCTGTAGGAAGAAATCAGAGAGGATTATCGGCAGCTCCCAGGCGGACAGTGAAATGAAAGGTAGAGCCGCTGCCTTTCTCGCTCTCCACCCAGATGCGGCCGCCCATCATTTCGACCAGTTGCGAGGAGATGGTGAGCCCGAGCCCGGTGCCGCCGAATCTGCGTGTCAAGGAGCTGTCGGCTTGCGAAAAAGCACGGAAGATATGCCGATGCTTATCTGCCGGGATTCCGATGCCCGAGTCCTTGACGCGGAAATGCAGTCCCACTTTTTCGGCGGCTTCCGAGGTGCACTCCACTTGAATGGAGACGCCTCCGCGCCCGGTGAATTTAATCGCGTTGCCGGTGAGGTTGGTCAAGATCTGCCGCAGCCGGCCGGGATCTCCCAGCACTCGATGTGGAACACCGGGGCTGAAGCTGCAAGACAGTTCCAGGTTCTTTTCGGCCGCACGGACTTCGAGAACTTTTAGCACCGCCTCGACGGCATGGCGCAGGTTGAATTCGATGATTTCGAATTCCAGTTTTCCGGCTTCGATCTTGGAAAAATCGAGGATGTCATTCAGGATTTTCAAGAGCGATTCGGCGGATTCTTTAACGTCGTCCAGATATTCTCGCTGTTCGGCGCTGAGATCGGTGCCTAGCGCAACGTCGGTCATGCCGATGATTCCGTTCATGGGCGTGCGGATTTCATGGCTCATGTTGGCGAGAAATTCGCTTTTCGAGCGGTTCGCTTCTTCGGCGGCTTCTTTCGCCTTTTGCAGAGATTCTTCCCATTGCCGCTGCTCGGTGATGTCTTTGGCGATCCCAAAGCGGGTCAAATCGTCTCGATTAAAGGTCGTTCTCCAGTCGAAGATTCTGTAGGAGCCGTCCTTGCAGCGATAACGGTTCACAAAGTGCTTCGTCCGATAGATGCTGCTTTGTTTGGCGATTTCGCTTTTTGTGGCGGCGAGGTCGTCCGGATGGATGAAGGCGAGCATCGGCGTCTGTAGCACTTCCTCGCGCGTGTAGCCGAGCGTGGTTTCCCAAGCTGGATTCACCTTCTTGAAGTAGCCATCGGAGGAGACGATACAAGCCACGTCCGGGATCAGATTAAAAAAGCGATCGAAATCACGCTGCGCCTCGGTTGCGAACAGCTTCAGGCGGGCAGCAGGGTCCTGGATGGTCACGATGGCGCCAAGAACTCGGCCGCCGGGGTTTTCGATCGCGGCCGCGGTTTGCTCGGCGGTAAAGATGTCCCCATTGCTTCTCCGGCAAGCCCATTCGCCACGCCATAGCGTACG
>JBOGMI010000254.1:0-1112 GCA_050746645.1 Bryobacteraceae bacterium
GCTGCTTCCTGCAGCAGAAAGGATTCTATGTTACGGCGTCTTTTGTTCTGTCCATCCTGATCCTTCACCGGACAGAGCGGCTGAAGCGGATCGGAATTGTGGTGGGCGGCTATCTGACGGTCGCGGCACTGGGAGCGGCCTTCTACGGCGCCGAAGGCGTGCTGCCGCACTTCATCCGCTTCAATCTGCGCCTTGCGAAGGAGTATCACAATCTCAATGCGGCGCCCTATGGCTGGGAGCTTTGGGCACAGTGGATTCCCGCCTGGTTTGAGATCGCAAGGAAACTCATGCCGGCGCCGGCAGCTCTCGCCACATCGCTTGCCTTGAATCTTCCATACCTGTTGATTATGGCGCTGCCGTTCCTGATAGGCGCGCTGCTCTGGTTGTGGAAGAAAGAGTTGTGGCGCCGTGAGATCGTGCCCTATTGGGCCGCGGGTTACGGCATTTGGCTGGCCGAGATGCACAGGCACGATATCACGCATTTGAGAAATGGGTCCATCCTGTTGGCCATCCTATTTCTGACCATCTGTGAAAAGCACAAAAGCGCCTGGCCCCGCGCATGTGTCCTGATGCTGGGAGGATGCCTGGTGCTGAACGGAACCATAGCGGCGGGACTCGCGCTTCAGTACAAAACGCCCATCCACAGCCGCCACGGAACTCTGCTCGCGCGGCATCCTGACGGCGCTTTGCAGTTCCTTCTGGCGCACACCAAACCCGGCGACTACATTTTTGTTTATCCTTACCGGCCGGTCTACTATTTCCTGGCGGACGCGCGCAATCCCATACCGTTCCCTGCGCTGATCTATCACGCGAACAATGCCGCCGAATTCCACGAATGCGTGCGCGACCTCCAAACAAAGAAGGTCAAGTACGTCTTATGGGACGCCGTGTTTTCCGGCAACGGCATGCGCAGCGTTTTTCCCGCCTATCGCCAGCCGCCGCCGAATCGGCTCATCATGGAGCCGTATCTGGAATCGCACTACCGCCAGGTTGCCTATGCCAACGGATTCCGCATTTTGGAGCGGAAGTAGCGCGTTTTCGATCCGCGCCCCGATCTCTTCCTATACTTGGATCTTTATGGCGGAGCGTTTTGAGCAAGCTGGCGGGAAATT
>JBOGMI010000255.1:0-5087 GCA_050746645.1 Bryobacteraceae bacterium
ATCACGCTGCGCGAGCGGAACTGCTCCAGCGCTTGCCGCGCTTCACTCCCGAGCAAAGCGGCAGAACCGCTCAGATGGCCGGAAGTGTCGATCATGAGCCGCTCGCCGGCATGTTCTGCATCGGTGGGATGTACCATCGCGGCGCAGCGGCGCTCGGCGAGCACATTCCCGATCAGTTCGAGTGCGGCCGCGTTGTCTTGGCGGATGCGCTCCAGCAGCACGTAAATCGTGCCATTGCAGCCGAGGCCATAGCCGCTCGTGTTGATCTCGCCATCGGCCGTCGTGTCGTACCGGCGAACGGCGCGGCCGTTTTCACTGAGCCAAAAAGCCTTCTTCGCCAGATCGTCTTCCAGACACCCGCCGCTCACCGCCCCGGCCCGCAAACCGCTCGCCGTGATCAGCAAACGCGCGCCGGGATTGCGGTAGGAAGAGCCGCTTGTCTTGACCACCGTGGCCAGCACCGCCTCCTCGCCCGAGGTCCGCGCTCGCTCCCACAGCCCCAAAATGTCGCCAAGCTCCTTCATCGAGTACTGCTATTAGCTTAGCGGGAACCGGCGCCGGCGTTTTCCGAAGACGCAATATGCAAGGCGGCTTGGAGATCTCCAATCGAGCGAACCACCGTCCTTCGGCCATTCACAAACACACTTGGAGTGCCTCGAATGCCGAGGTCGATGGCAAGTTGCTTATCCTCGCTCAGAGGGACTTCGAACCGCTTCTTGCGCATGCAGGATAGTACGGCTTTGGGGTCAACGGCCGTGCTCCGGGCGAGAAAATCCAGGGCTTTGGTTTGGAAACTCTCTTTTGAGATCTCCTGCTGGTTGGCGAAAATGAAATTGTGCAGTTTCCAAAACGCTCCCTTGTTCTGCAGCGCCACGCAGTCGGTCAGTTCCGCGGCGTCGCGAGCCCATGGGTGCATTTTCAGCGGGAATTGCCGGTACACGATCCGCACCCGGGAGCGTTCTTGCGGTGTTAACCGATTGAAGATCTCCGCAAAACGCCTGCAGTACGGGCATTCGAAATCAGAAAAGACAACCAGCGTGAACGGAGCGGTGTTCTTTCCAGACGTCAGCAGCGCGCCGGAAACCAGCCGGGCATTCAGTTGCTCTTGTATTCTCTGCTGGGCGACGGCTGGATCGACCCTGAGGTCCATGAGCTCGGAAACCAAATGCTTGCCGTCCGGCGTGAGATACAGCATCAGGAGGGGGGCGGGAAAGTTAGCGCGAAAGATGAGTTTCCGGTAGCAATCAGAAGCGACGGAACTGCTGTCGATCAGCTTAAAGGTGCGACCAGGCGCAAGGTGGTACCATCGCTGGACGAAGCTCTCCAACTCGAATGCCCGTCGAGCCGTCATAGATGGGCAGACCTGCACCCCAATGGCGGGTGCACTTACCGACAGGACGATCGCTAATGCCCTCAGAAGCATTCATTCCTCCGTGACCTAACTTCTTCAGATGGCCTATTTAGCTAGAACCCGGTACCGCCACTCTTTTAAGACGCCGCAACTGAGAACGTAACCTCGGCTAATGCGTGCTCCTCGGCTTGCCGCCCTTCTTCTCAGCAGCCAGAGCCCTCTTTGCTGCCTGAGACACTTCGTAATTGGAAGCGCCTGCCAAATGGTTAAGGGTTGCGAGAGCTACCGGCGCGTTTGCGTTTTTCAGAATACCGATAGCTAGCATTTGAATATCAGGATCTGGCGATTTGGCCCACGATAACGCCTGTGGAATACCTGCACGTGGCCTTTTCAGAATAACCTGATGATACTTGAGTTCGACGAATGCGGCTTGCGCTTCGTACCTCTTACGAGCCTCGGCCGATTTTTCTGAGAGAGCCCGCTCAACGAATGCAAAACTTGGTAGCACTTCTTTCTGATAGAACTGTGGGTATTTCGTTGATACATCTTTAGGAACACAACCCTTAATGTTATAGATCGAATACCATAAAATGGGTGCGGTGCTAGCGCCTCGATATTGCCCTACCAATCGCTTCACGATGAGCTGGTTAATACCAGTACCATCGAGGTCGATAACCTCCGCTGCGAGCAGATGTGGCGGCGCGGACTCCAACATAAAGTGGCGATAGCCAGTATCGGTCCGACAGACGCCGACGAGTCCATAGAACAGATTGCGACCGCTGGAATCCACTGTTGCGATCAGATCGACAGTGTTCTTTCCGAAAGTCGCAAACCGGAATTGGCCCACGTGGAGGTGTGGCAGCCCTTGACTGGCGGTTGCGGTATTAACCAGAGCCTCTATTGTCGAGATTGGAGTCTTGTTTGCCGCCGGAATATCCTGGGGCGATCTCGGCCACGCAATTCCGTTCGCCTCTATACTCCCTGCGTAGCCACAGGCGCATAACAGCAGCAGAGTAGATAGCTTACTGCATACTCGCCACGCATTGATTCGCATAATTCACTCCGTTCGAGTTGTTGGGATTTGCGATCCAGCTTGTCCCGGAACTGTCTGGCACATAATAGTGTCCGGCACTTCCATACGGACCATAGAAAATAAGGGCATCGTTCTCGATCTGCGTGAGTGTCAGTGCTGGGAGACCGGGGTGAGCACTCGTTTCGCTATCGCTCCACCGCTGCGCGACGCCCAGAGCCCAGTTAAACACTGACATCCCGGCGCGCATGTCTGCGGTCCAATCGAATGCATTAGCCATGCTCATTGGGACCTGCATGAGACCAACGTGACTCCCGCCATCATAGCTCTCGTTAGGCCAATACCCCTGGACGCCGTATTTCAATACGTTGATGAAGGGGTGATAACTGCTCTCGACTTCGGCAATTCCCGTGAGCAGGTGGGGCCGATTGCCGCTTCCGTAAAGCGCCACGAGTTGGGCAGTAATCGATGAGGAAGGAATTGACGTGCCATCGATATAGAATTGGGAGGTTGCGCTGGCTTGGGGCGTACTAACCGAAATTGAACCGCTTCCTCCGTTACCTACAGGTGGTAGATACGTGGTGTTCTGGTTGACGGTGGTTTGCGTTGTTGCAGAAGAGCTGTAAGGAGTCCCGTTACCCGTCGTGTAGGTCCAGCCAAAACTCCAGCTTGCCGTGCCGGAACAATTGGACATCGCATTCAGCGACATGGTTGCCTGATTGGCATTGCCTCCGCTCGTACTGAACACCTGACCATTTGCCGGGCTGCCGACGCTTAAACTGCAGGACGTAACGTTATTCGTTCCCGAGCTCTGCCCAGAGCAATACTCGCTCAGCACTTCTCCCGTAGCTGTTGCCGTTCCTATGTTCTGGCCGTAGAAATTGGCAGAGGAGCCTGTGCTTGAACCATAGACCGGCGCAATCGACGTGTTGTTGGACCACCAATCGTAGGAATAACCGCCCCCGCCCTGGCCGTACTCCTGCCCGGAGCACGCCTCGGGATTATAGGCCGTGCAGGTTAACGGATAAACGTCGCCAAGCTCGCCCACGAGTTGCCATCCAAACGAGGCTATATTGTTGTACATCCCCGCATTGCAGAGGACGATGTTGCTTCCGCAACTGTAGTTACGTGCGAGTTTGGTTTCCGGGTTGGAAACCAGAAGTCGTCCGGTTCCCCGGTCCGGATCCGCCGTGAACCAACTGATCGCGCCGCTAATGGCATTGGTCGGCAGGGTCGTGCCGGTTCGGTCTTTCACGTGATTCTTGATCAAGTTTCCGATCTCGACGGCCTTGGTTTCGGATGGCTCAAGTTTGTATTCCTGATGCCATGTCTTGCCGTTGGCCGCAATGTCCACGTTAAAGATCTGCTGTTTGTCCGAGGAATTGAACAACAGCACCGTCGATTGATCGCCGCTCGCGATGGTCCAGGGATGCTCGCCGCCATTATTCACCGCAGGGTCTTTTCCCATCAATTGAACGGCAGGATATTCAGCCTGCCCCTCCAAAACCAGATTGGCGATGACGGTCCCGGGAGCCGTGTCGGATTTGACCACGAACGTGTTCCGCAGCTCGGAATCTCCGCTCAAATTGAGAAGCGAAACGTGCCTGACCGAATGTGCGGCCAAGGAGAACGCCGCCACCGTTTTGCTGTCGGGCGAATCCGCAGTCATCGTGCTGTAGGTCACAGATACATTCGCGGGCTGATTTCCGTAATTGGCTACGGCAAGATCGGGAGTGAACGTGTCGCCCGGAAGGAGGTCCGCCGTCCCGACAGGTACTCCCGCGAAGATCGTTTCTTTTGTCTTCAGCGATGCCGCATCTTCAAAGTTCAGGGAAATTTCCGTGTGATGCCGGTTACCGATTTCGGATACTCCCCAGACCGCCAAGGATCCCGGCGAACCGTTCGTTTGTACTGAGATAGCCAGTGCCGTTGGCCTGCTGCGGACTGGTTGAAAGGCTGCCTCGAAGGACCGGTGGCCGCGGCCCCGCACGGCGCACGCAGACACCAAGCGCATCTCGTGCGGTCCCAGGCGGAAGGATCTGTCAGAGACGCTCCGCGCACCTTCACGCAGGCACTCGACATCGACGCGCTGCGGCGATGTGGACGTACTGAATAGAGCCACTCTCGGCGAGGCCACTGTGGGAGGAATAACGGCTCGGTATTGCGAGGGCATCATCTCCGAGTCCACCATGAGAAATTCCTCTTCGAAGTATGTGGCCGGAAATGTGCGCACGTCGACGATGGATAACTGCGCTGCGATGGCCATGCTGGTAACCTCCTGCGGATCGGGATCGAGCTCGATCGATCCTACGATCCGCCGCGGCGCCGGTCCTCCGAGCAGATCGGAAACCGCCAAGTCTTCCTGGCTCTTGGGCGCAAACGTGATAACCTTCCGCCCCAGTACCGAGCCGTCGGGCGCCCGGGCGATTATGGTTCCCTGCACGGCCTTGGTCAACTCATTGACCATGACGATCGTGCCGCGATAGCCGCCGTTTTCGATAAAGAACGGCGCAACCAGCGGCATAGTCATGTTCATATCCATAACCTTCATTTTCGGGTTGCGCGGCGTGGCAGGCACAATAGGTCCGTGCTCGGGCGCCTTCTTTTGCGCAGGTTTCGACGGGCCAGCCTGCACAATACCTATTGTCATCACCGCACAAATTATGCTACTTGCGAATCGTGACATTTTCCGCTCCTATCTTTCTG